>WGBN01000336.1 GCA_015494245.1 Saprospiraceae bacterium
CATATGCACTTCGTGGGATAGATTCCCCCACAATTATCTCGCTCCGGAGCTTCGCTCATGGTTTTTCTCGATGCCTCAAAAATACCCCAGAAAAGACCCACTTCCATGGTAGCCCCCTCCTCAAAAAACGCTAAAGTTGGGCGGACTTCAGTCCGTCAAAAGTACCGCGTGCTGAAGCACGCAATACTACGCGTGCTGAAGCACGTAATACTACGCGTGCTGAAGCACGCAATACTACGCGCGCTGAAGCACGCGGTACTACGCGCGCTGAAGCACGCGGTACTTTTGGGGGGGCTGAAGCCCCCCCAACTACTTCCCTAAAAAATTGTTTTCTTTGCGAGAGCAATCGTTATTTTCTAACGCGAGAGAGGGCTTGCCTTTCCTCCTCGCACTAAAACCAAATCAACTATGGCCTTTCAATTACCGGATTTGCCCTACGCATACGATGCTTTAGAGCCTTACATTGATGCCCGTACCATGGAAATCCACTATACCAAGCACCATGCGGGCTATACCAACAAACTCAATGCCGCTATTGCCGACACAGAGCTTGAGGGTATGAAAATCGAAGACATCCTCAAAAATGTCTCCAAATACTCCAAGGCTGTGCGCAACAATGGCGGAGGTTATTACAACCACGCCCTTTTTTGGAGCATCATGGGTCCCAATGGAGAAGGAGCTCCCTCTACACAGATGAACATCAGCAAAGCCATTAAGCGCGACTTTGGGTCTTTTGAAAATTTCAAAGACGAGTTTAGCAAGGCTGCTGCCACGGTATTCGGCTCAGGCTGGGCCTGGCTCTGTGTGGACAAAGACGATAAGCTCTTTATCTGCCAGACACCCAACCAGGACAACCCGCTCATGGATGTCAATGGCTTTGAAGGACAACCCATCCTCGGCCTCGATGTCTGGGAGCATGCCTATTACCTCAAGTACCAAAATCGCCGGCCCGAGTACATCGAAAACTTCTTCAATGTCATCAATTGGCATGAAGTGACGAAACGCTACAACGACGCCAATGAAGGCGCCTCCAACTTGTAGAAAAAAAAGAGGGCAGCTTCTGCTGCCCTTTTTTTATTCAATGGATTTGTACATGTCTCTCGCCTGGTCTTCCGTGAAAATCCCCAGCATGCCGGTGCGGAAGATGTACTCCTTGCCATCCTTCAACACGACTTTTCTGAAGTCGAAAGACTGCGTAGTGGAGTCTATGCTGTTTTGAAATAAAAAACCATCCTCGTACTCTTCGAGAATGCTTTTGAAAATGGGTTGTGAAGAAACCTCCTTCTTTTGCTCTTCCACGGCCTGCTTGAGCGTGGTGGAGCCGGCATCGGAGGCGAAAATTTGCAGAGAATAACCCTCTCCGGCCTGTACCGTGATGTCTTTTAGAATGCCGAGATCGCTTTCCTTAATCTCTAAGTGGGCGGTGTCGGGCACTAAAATATCCGCAGCTACGCCATGCGATTCCAGGCTGACGGGCTGCCAGTTGGCCATTTCGTCTTGCTGGCAGGCAGCAAAAATAAAGAGGGCAAAAAAGAAAATCGGTAAGTACTTCATGAGTTTTGAATTTGTGCTCTTCATGCGTTTTCAGGATTTTGGCAAAGATAAGCAATTAACTCATAGCGTATTCCGCTAAAGCCGTGATTGTCAAACTGGGGTTGACACCCAGATTGGCGGGAATGATGGAGCCATCCAGGACGTACATGTTAGGATAGCCAAAAACCCTCATGTGATCATCCACCACCCCCTCCGAAGCATCGCGCCCCATAGGGCAGCCACCTATGATGTGGGCCGTGGTGGACATGTTAAATAAGACTTCCGTCAAAGCATTTTCGGCTATGCCGCCGGCCAGCTTTGCATAATTGTGCATAAACTGTTGTCCCGTATCTAAGTAGGCAGGCGGAGCGGCTTTGTCTCCGCGATCCATATAAAGACCGCGCAGCTTGCCGTAGCGCATCTTCAACTCGTTGTCTAAAGTTTGCATGACGAGCAGGATGACAGAGCGCTCGGCGTATCTTTTGGAGAAAAGAGTTTGGTAGAAATCCCCGGGCTTTCGCCAAATGTTGCCCAGCCACTTGAGAGGCCTCGCGGGGCCCGGGCCGACAGCAGGCGTGGCGAGGAAGCGCATCACGTCGGCCTTGTCGGCATACTTGACCACCTCGATGTGCGTATGCTCATCGGCTTCTATAGAAGAAGAAATGGCGATGCCGTTGTTGAGCTTCCTGCCTTTGCTGAGTACGCCGCACAAACTTTCGGAATTGGTGCGCAGGCTGTGTCCCAGCTTGTCGGAAATATTAGGCAGCGTTTTGTAGTGCTGTTTTTGCCGGAAGAGCAATTCTAAAGTACCCAGAACGCCCGCTGAAAAAACAATGCCTTTCGCTTTAAAGCGCCTGACTGAAGAACGGCATTTGCCGAAAGGCTTTGATCCCTTCCTGCGAAAGGAGGCCAAAAGCCCGAAAGGCGAATAGGCCTCCACGGTGTAATACTCCCCGTCAAAAGAGATGCGCTCGGCTTTCATTTCGGAGATGATTTCGGCTCCCTGCCTTTCGGCAAACCACAGGTAATTCTTGACCAAAGTGTTCTTCGCATTGTGTCGGCAACCGGTCATGCAGCCCGCACAAGCTGTGCATGCCTTGCGCTTGGGACCCTTGCCACCGAAATACGGATCTGCGTTTTCTCCCTCTTCCCCAAAGTAAACGCCCACCTCTACGGGCCGGAAACTGTCGCCCTGCCCCATCTGTTCGGCAGTCTTTTTTAGCAGTTCATCTTCTTCATTGAGCCAGGGGTTGGTGGTGCTGCCCAACATGCGGCGGGCAGTGCGGTAGTGTGGCTCCAAAGCTGCCTTCCAATCCTTCAAATGTGCCCAGGCGGGATGCTCAAAAAACGCATCGGGAGGGTAGTAATGGGTATTGGCATAAACCAGGCTGCCGCCGCCAACGCCCGTGCCCGAAAGAATGAGCGCCCGCCTGAAAAAACTCAGCCGCTGGATGCCCTTCCAGCCGAGTGCGGGTAGCCAAAAGTACTTACTGAGATGCCGGTTGCTCTCCGGAAATTCTTCATCCTCCCAGCGCTTGCCCATCTCCAGGACCAATACTTTATAGCCCTTCTCCGTCAGGCGCATGGCCGCAACGGAGCCTCCAAAACCGGACCCTATGACGATGTAATCGTACATCAGGACTCTAAGGCTTGCGCCAAATCTGCGATTAAGTCGTCGGGATGCTCTACACCTATGGAGAGGCGGATGAGGGCAGGCGTGATGCCGAGCTTCATCTTCTCTTCGGGGTCCACGGCAGCATGCGTCATGCTGTCGGGATGCTGGGCCAAAGACTCCGTGCTGCCGAGGCTGACGGCCAGTTTGAAGAGATGCAGCTTGTTGAGGAAGGCAAAGGCCTCAGCCTCTCCTCCGCGTATCTCAAAGGAAATCATGGCCCCGGGAGCCAGGCATTGGCGGCGGTAAATTTCGTATTGCCGGCCGTCCTCCTCCGTGAGCAAACCCAGGTAATGTACCTTCTTTACCTGCGGATGGGCCGCGAGAAAGCGGGCTACTTCTTCGGCATTTTTAGTCTGTCGCTCTACGCGGATTTTCAGGGTCTCCAAAGAGCGCAGCAGCAACCAGCCGGTCCAGGGGCCGGCCATGTTGCCGAAGAAAGTGCGCAGCGCGCGCACGCGGTCCATGTGCGCCTGTTTGCCGAGTACGGCGCCGGCGATGAGATCGCTGTGGCCACCGATGTATTTGGTGGCGCTATACACCACCAGGTCGGCGCCGTGTTTCAAGGGGTGCTGCCAGACAGGGCCGAGGTAGGTGTTGTCCACAGCCAGCAAGATGCGTTCTTCCCCCGAGAAGCGGTCGGCGATGCGACGGCAGGCTTCAATGTCAATCAGGGCATTGGTCGGGTTGGCAGGCGTCTCAATAAAAATCAGCCTCAAATTTGCCGAAAGGCCGGACTGCTCCACCAGCTCTGTGATTTGTTCCTCGCTCATGTCCGGAGAAAACTCCAGTGTGTGGATGTTCTGTTTGTGGAGATAACTCTTGATGAAGTGGTCCGTCCCTCCGTACAAGGGGCCGCTGTGTAACAGCAGGTCTCCGGGCTTCAAAAATTCCAGCATGACCGTGGTGATGGCTGACATGCCACTTTCAAAAACTGCGCAGGCCTCGGCTTTGTCCCAAAGGCTGAGGCGCTCTTCGAGGATTTGAAGGTCGGGATTGTTGAGGCGGCTGTAGATGAGGCCGATTTGCTCTCTGGGCTTTTTCTCGCGCAGGCCGTAAGCCAACTCGAAGAAAGCCTTGCCCTCTTCGGCGGAGGCAAAGGCGAAGGTAGAGGTTTGGAAGATGGGGCACTTGACGGCACCTTCCGACCATTGCGGGTTGTAGCCGTAGCTCATCATCCAGCTTTCCGGGTTTTTAATGTGTTTGGCTTCCATAGTTAAGTGTTTTTTGGGTCTGAAAAACCTCGTCTCGTCAACGGTTTTGCTCAGCGTCTGCCGGGCTTTTTGAGGTATTTGTGTTGAATAGACTGAATTTCATCAGGCCGCTGCGCTGTAAAAAGTGCATGGCAGAAATTTTCAGCACGCCCAAGCCGTATTTGACGCTGCGGCGAAAGTTGATGGAGGAGGCTTCTTCAAAATATTTGGTAGGGCAGGTGATCTCAGCAATGCCAAAACCGGCATAAATGATCTGAGATAACATTTCATTGTCAAATATGAAGTCGTCGGAATTTTGGTTGTAGGGTATCTGTTCCAGCACTTCGCGGCTAAAGGCCCGGTAGCCGGTGTGGTACTCGGAGAGTTTGTGGCCGTTGAGCAGGTTTTGCACGAAAGTGAGAAAGCGGTTGGCCACGTATTTGTAGATGGGCATCCCTCCTTTGAGCGCTCCGTTGCCGAGGATGCGCGAGCCCAGCACGGTGTCGTACAAGCCCTCGGCGATGAGGTGTACCATAGGTACGATGAGCTTGGGCGTGTACTGATAGTCGGGGTGCAACATGATGACGATGTCGCCGCCCAGCTCTAAGGCCTTGTTGTACAGGGATTTTTGATTGCCGCCATAGCCCTTGTTCTCCTCGTGCTTTAAAAGGTGGCGGATGCCCAATTCGCGGGCCTTCTCTAAGGTGGCGTCCTTGCTGGCATCATCGCAGAGAACTACTTCATCTACGATTTCAAAGGGAATCTCTCTATAGGTCTGCTCTAAGGTGGAAGCCGCGTTGTAAGCCGGCAGCACCACGATGACTTTCTTAGCTCGGTACATGGGGCAAAGATAGGAGATTTAGCCGTTAGATGGCGGACTGTTTGCCTTTCGGCAAAAGGCTGTAAATCTGTACCTTTGCCTGTATGTCGAAAAACTCCATGCGCGTACTCATAGTCGGAGCCGGCAGGGGCGGTAGCGCCCTTTTGCAGATTATGCATGATTTGCCGGAGATCGAGGTGGTGGCCGTTGCCGACAAAGATCCCCTGGCTCCGGGGCTGGCCTTTGCCGGGGAGGAGGGCTTACTGACCTTTGTGGGGCCTTCAGCCATTGCGGATGCGCTGCGCGAAACACCCCCGCCCATAGACGTGCTCATTGATGTTACAGGCGACCCCCGCTTGCACGAGCTCTTACTGGAGCACAAAGGCAAAAACACCCGCCTCATCAGCGGGCCTGCAGCCCGCTTTATCTGGGAACTGATCAAGGCCGTCCAGGAACGCAACGCCCTCAAAACCGAGCGCGACGAACTCAAAGCCGAACTGGCCGCCGAAAAACTGCTCAAAGCAGAGCCTGCGGAGGAAATTGTCTTCGGCAGCAACCCCGAAATGAGGCGGGTGAAGCAACTCGTGGAACAGGTCGCGCCTACGCCCACCACCGTGCTGCTCACCGGCGAAACGGGCACAGGCAAGGAGCTTATGGCTCGTATGATACACCTCAAAAGCAATCGCAAAAACAGGCCTTTCGTCAAAATCAACTGCACGGCCTTCTCGGCCTCGCTCTTGGAAAGCGAGCTCTTCGGCCATGTCAAAGGCGCTTTTACCGGAGCGGCCTTCGACAAGCGCGGGCTGTTGGAGGAGGGCCATGGCGGCACGGTCTTCCTCGATGAAATCGGTGACATCAGCCTCGATATGCAGGTCAAACTGCTGCGTTTCCTGCAATTCGGCGAACTGCGTCCCGTAGGCAGCAACGAAACCAAAATCGTGGATGTGCGCGTCATCGCCGCTACCAACCGCCGTTTGCGCAAGCTCATCAAAAAAGGGCGCTTTCGCGAAGACCTCTACTACCGCCTCAATGCCTTTGTCATAGAATTGCCCCCCCTGCGCCAACGGGCCGAAGACATCGAACAGTTGGTGCAGCACTTCCTCAAACGCGCACAACGCCGTCTCAACAAAAAAGACGTGGAGTCGGTCTCCTCCGAAGCCATCCACTATCTCAGCATGTACGACTATCCGGGTAACCTGCGCGAGCTGCAAAGCATCATCGAAAGAGCCGTCATCCTCTGCAACGGCCCCGAAATCAAGCCCGAACACCTGCCCCTAAACCTGCTGCCCGCCGAAACAGCCCCCTACAATTCCGTCAGCCCTCTTTCCGACAGCGCCGAAGCCCCATTTTCCGAAAGGAAAAAAGCAGTCATCTCCCAATTCGAA
>WGBN01000337.1 GCA_015494245.1 Saprospiraceae bacterium
CCCGCCCCCGCCGCTTTGGCAAATCCCTGCTGGTCAGCACCTTGAAAGAATTGTTTCGGGGCAGCAAAGAGCTGTTTGAAGGTCTTTGGATAGAAGACCGTTGGGACTGGGAAAAAACGAATCCCGTTTTGCACATCCCATTCAGCAGTCTGGGGTACAAATCTTTGGGGCTTGAAAGAGCCCTGCACGAATTTCTCGATGATTTTATCCGTGAGCATGAGCTGGACGTAGATGAAGAAGCCCTGGAACTAAAATTCAGGGAGCTTCTCCGTAGCCTTTCTGCAAAAAAGGGCCGGGTAGTACTGCTCATAGATGAATACGACAAACCCATTATAGACTTTCTCGGAAAAGAAATTGCACAAGCACAGGAAAACCAGCAGGTTCTCAAAAAATTCTACTCCGTCATCAAAGACAGCGACCCCTCGCTGCGCATGGTCTTCATCACCGGCGTTTCCAAATTCAGCAGAGTCAGCATCTTTTCCGACCTCAACAACCTCAATGACCTCAGCCTCCAGGATTTCATCGCCGATACCATGCTGGGCTACACCCAGGAAGAACTGGAACACTACTTTAAAAAACACATTCCATTCGTAGCTGACTACCACAAAATCTCTGCTGAAAACCTCTTAGAGAAAGTCAAAAACTGGTACAACGGTTACAGTTGGAATGGAAAAGACTTCCTCTACAATCCTTTCTCCATCCTCAATTTTTTTCAGAAAGCCATCTTCCGCAATTACTGGTTCGCTACGGCAACACCTACTTTTCTCATCAATCTCATCAAAGAAAAACAATACTACAACTTCGACAAGATGAAAGTCGGAGAAGCCTTTTTCGAAGCCTTTCAAATTGACAACGACATCCCCGTGGGCACACTCTTGTTTCAAACGGGCTATTTGACCATTAAGGAATATGACCCGGAAAGTGAGCTCTACACCCTGGCATACCCCAATCGGGAAGTGAAAAAATCCATGTTGGAACACCTCCTCGGGGCTTTCGCCAAATTGGAACCGGGCCTGGGAAGCAAGCCCGTACAGAATGCCCGTCGTGCCCTGCAGACAGAAGACTTTGAGCTGCTCAAAAACACCCTCAACCGAATCCTCTACAACATCCCCTACCAGTTATACGAAGACAAAGAGCGCGTCTATCACCTGCTCATCCATATCTTTTTCGACTACATCGGCTTAGATATCCACAGCGAAGTCAATACCGCCCGTGGCCGGGCCGATGTGCTGGTGGAATTAGACGACAAAGTCTATGCCATAGAATTTAAAATAGACCAATCCGCTGAAGAAGCCCTCAATCAAATCAAAGAAAGAGGCTATCTCGACAAGTACTGCTCTTCGGGCAAAAAGCTCATCGCCCTGGGCATCAACTTCTCTACGGAGAAGCGGGAAGTGGATGAGTTCGCAGTGGAAGTGCGCTGATACCCAATCATACCTGAACACAGGCTAAAATCACCACAAAGGTCACGGAGAGTTCGCCGAGAAATCGCATATCAAAAAAACAGTCACCAATCCGACAAACTAAAATTTTGTTTTTGCCTGGCAACAAGCAACGCCCTATAATAGCGCTACAAACCATTCTAAAAGGAATTGCCCAGACCACATTGCATAGTTTTAAAATTTACGCAACTCAAAACGATTGTGCCGTGAAAAGTTTTACTCTTGTTCTGTCGCTTTCTTTTTTCATTCTTTTTTTCTCTCCCTGTCTGAATGCACAGACCACCGACCAAATTTGGTTTGGCGAAGGCAAAAGCTGGCATGTGAGCTATGAGGGTTGGGATGCCACGGGCTGTGAAAAATGGACTGTCAACGGCAGCGAGAATGTCGCCGGCATAGATGCCCATCGCATAGAAGCCACGGGCTGGAAATATCAACTGCCCTTTTCTCATCTGGATACCAATACTTTTCAAATTCCGGCCTATGGCTACACCTCCGGCGACAGCGTATTTCTCTATACCCAAGATTTCTCAAATTGGGCCTCCGGAGCCTGGTATCTCGCCTACGATATGGGCATGCAGCCCGGCGACACCATCTCCTATCAATACGATTTCGACTGGGCCGGCCTTACCCACTTAGAACTGGCCCTGGATTCGCTGGACGAAATTGCGCTCAACGACAGCATTTCACGAAAGTGGATGCATTTCAACATCTGGTACCAGGAAGACAGCATTCCCCTTTTGCTCGGCGATGCTGCGGTCATAGAAGGCATCGGGATGAGCTGTATCTCGCGGGCGCTTTCCGATGAGTTCGGAGACCCTCCGCCTTTTTCTTATCCCTGCCGCGAAAAGAGTTTTCCCGTAAACTCGAGCACAGACCTTGTCTGGAGTTTCCCCGACCCCCGTTATGCGCTCGTTTCTTATATTTTTCTCGACCCCTCGGAAGCTATCGCTTTCAGATACACCAACTGCTATGAAGACGGCCAGGTGAGCATCAATACCGTTCCAAATGGAGAAAGTTGCTGCGCCATTCCACCCCAATATTTAGATGCCTCTGACCTGCCGCCCGACTTGCAATTGTTCAGGCTTTCGCCAAATCCGGCTACGGGCATAAGCGTCCTTGAATATCAGTTTGAGCCCTCTGCTTCCGAAGACCGGTTCCTGCTGCTCAATGCCACAGGACAAATCCTCAACACTCATCAAGCCAATGCCTCAAAAGGCTTCTGGGAAATTTCTCTCCAACATTTGCCGAAAGGCACTTACTTTGTAGTCTGGCAGCGCGAAGGGCAGATTCGCTACGGAAAGACCTTGCTGGTGGAGTAAAACCGAAGGTTTTAGCTTGTGCCCTGCTCGCGATATCCTCAAAGTGAGGTGGTTTGAAAAAGACTGCTCAGATGACAGACATCAACTGCGACATGGGCGAAAGCTACGGCCGCTTCAGGCTGGGGAATGACGAGGCTGTGATGCCTTACATCACCTCCTGCAACATCGCCTGCGGCTTCCACGCCGGCGACCCGCTGACCATGGAGCGCACCCTGCTGCTCGCAAAAAAGCATGGCGTACATGCAGGCGCCCACCCGTCCTTTCCCGACCTGGCCGGCTTCGGAAGGCGCCCCATGAAACTCCCGCCGGAAGAACTGCGCAGCCTGCTCGTCTATCAAATCTCTGCCCTCAAAGGCATGGCCCAAAGCCTGGGCATGAAAATCCGGCACGTCAAACCCCACGGAGCGCTCTACCACACGGTCTCCACCGATGAAGAAGCCGCTTGCGCTTTCACAGAAGCCGTTTACGCCATAGACCCCGAACTGCTCGTCTTTGGCCCTGCCCAAATGCCGGAAGGAAAAAACAAAGCCCTCTTCAACGCCTGCCGCGAAAAAGGATTGCGCTACCTGCACGAAACCTTCGCCGATCGAAATTACTTAGATGACGGCTCCCTCGTGCCGCGCTCCCATCCCCGTGCCATGCTTCACAATCCCGAAGAAATTGCAAAGCGCGCCCGCCTCATGCTGCACGAAAAAACCGTAACCACCCTCTCCGGAAAAAAAATCCCCCTCCATACAGATACCCTCTGCCTGCACGGAGACCACCCGCGGGCGACGGAAATTGCGAAAGCACTGTGGGGCGAAATTGGTAAAATTGGTGAAATTGATGAAA
This sequence comes from Saprospiraceae bacterium, assembly GCA_015494245.1. Taxonomy (GTDB): domain Bacteria; phylum Bacteroidota; class Bacteroidia; order Chitinophagales; family Saprospiraceae; genus WGBN01. The sequence goes on from WGBN01000337.1 coordinate 3,593, forward strand.
GCGGTTGAAGCGGGGGAAACTGGAGATGGTTTATCGTTGAGCGTTTAGTGTTTAGCGTTTAGTGTTTACCTATGCCAAAATAAAAAATCCGTGTAATCCAATAATCTGTGTAATCTGTGATTCTGACGATGAGCGTGACGAACGTGATGAACGTGACAATCGTGACGCGTGACGGGCGTACCCCTGCAATCGGGTTTAACTTTGTGCCCAACATCTGTTTAACTTCTAAAATCGGAGTTCATTAATTGATTTCGGTGGAATTGGTGAAATCGGCAGAATCGGTGGAATCGGGCGTGTCGTTAAGCCTGGAGTTGTGAAATTTTTACCACGGGGTACACGGAGTACACCGAGAACGCACGGAGTAGGGC
>WGBN01000338.1 GCA_015494245.1 Saprospiraceae bacterium
CGCGATGCGAAAGCGAGCGTAAAATCACATTAGAGGCCGCAGGCCTCCACATTAGAACGCTTGCGTTCCACATTAGGGCCGCAGGCCCCACATTAGGCGCTTTGCGCCCACATCCGCTTCCCTACAAAAACTCTCCGCCAAAGGCAAAAGGCAACAAATCTCTTCCGCCTTTTAAGGCAATGACCGGGCCTTCTTCGCCCTGTAGTAAGATGCGCATGGGGGCCCGCTGGCGTTGTTCCTTTTCGTGGATAACCTGGCGGCAGGCGCCACAGGGTGCTGCGGGTTTGCGGATGCGTTGATTGGGATTGTAAACGCATATGGCCAAGGCGCTGATTACGGCGCCCGGGGCCTCGCTCTCCACAGCGGCAAGGACTACGCGCTCGGCACAAAGGCACATGGGATAAGCGGCATTCTCCTGATTGGCTCCGCTGATGATGCGGCCGTCTTCCAAACGCGCGGCTGCGCCTACCTGAAAATGCGAGTAAGGAGCGTAAGCCTTAGCCAGGGCATCGCGGGCTGCGCAGAGCAATTCTCGATCTCGGGCAGACAACTCGCCTTCGCTTTCGAACCACTCGTATTCGAAAGATTGTGTTCGCTTGTCCATGGGAATAGGGTAGTGAGGGGTGATTTATACGACCATTCTGTACACGATGTACAGGATGAGCACAATGAGAACGGTAATCAAACCTATGGTGCGAAAAATACGGCGTGCATCCCGTTCTTCTCTGAGTTCGCGGCGCTTTTTCCCTTTGTTGATACCTCTCATAACGATACGGTTTTGAAATTCTCGAAAAAGATGGGCTTGGTTTCTGAGGCCAAAGCCGTTGCTAAGATAGCATTTTTTCTGATTTCTATACTTTTACCTTATCTTGCAGGGCAAATCCAACTGTGATATGAGCATAGAAATACGCCCATCCTTTGAAAAGCACATCAGCTTGTCTCCTGAAGAATTTGTCAATAAGCTTTGCGAAGAATTCAAGCGCCACAACAGGCGCTGTGAGGGGGCAGCCACCCGCAACCATGTTACCCTCCGCCTTCCTCCGGAAAAACAGCATTTCTGGTCGCCACAATTGGACCTGGAATTGGAAGCCGAAGACGGCGGCACCCTGGTCAGGGGACGCTATGGCCCCAAGCCCTCCGTCTGGACGCTTTTCATGTTTGGCTATGGCCTCGCCGGCTTTGGCTGGATGATTTTCTTAATTCTGGGCATGTCCGAGTGGATGCTTCAAAAGCAGGCGGGAAAAATCCTGTGGTCCTTTGGCTTTCTCGGTTTTGGTGTCTTGCTCTTTTTTGCCGCTCAGGCAGGTAAAACCCTGAGCAGGAAAGACATGCGCGAGTTGGATGAATTCATCCGGGAAGCTTTGCAGCATTAAAAGCACAGGGCACTACAAATTGCTTAGAATTTTCTCCCTCAAAGCCTCCGGCTCCAGCTCAAGCTCGGGCTCAAATGCCTTTCCCGTAAGCTGTTCATAGAGGCCGATGTAGCGATCGGAGATTTCTTCGACCAGGGCATCGGGCATTTCGGGCATCATTTGCCCTTCGAGGCCCTGGAAGCCGTGTTCCATGAGCCATTCGCGCACAAATTCCTTGGAAAGTTGCTTTTGAGGGGCGCCTTTCGCCTGGCGTTCTTCAAAGCCCTCGGCATAGAAATAGCGGGCGCTGTCGGGCGTATGCAGCTCGTCTATGAGGGTGATTCGGCCATCTTCGTCCAGGCCGAATTCGTACTTGGCATCCACGAGAATCAGGCCCCGCTCGCGCGCCATTTGGCGTCCCCGTTCAAACAGGCGGCGGGTATAATCGGCCAATTGTTCGTAGATTGCGGGGGAGACGATGCCTTGCCGGAGGATGTCTTCGGGAGAGATGTCTTCATCATGGCCTTCTTCGGCCTTGGTCGCCGGTGTGATGATGGGTTCGGGAAAGGGGGCGTGTTCTTTCATGCCTTCCGGCAAATGCTGCCCGCAGAGCAGACGCTTACCGCTGCGGTAAACCCTCCAGGCATGCCCCGTGAGATGCCCTCTGATGACCATCTCGAGCTTGATGGGCTCACAATACCGCCCGATAGAGACATTGGGATGCGGAACACACTCCAGCCAATTGGGACAAAGATCTGCAGTGGCTTCCAGGAAATGAGCTGCAAGCAGGTTGAGAACCTGCCCTTTGAAGGGAATCAGGCGGGGGAGAATGTGGTCAAAGGCCGAGATGCGATCACTGGCAACGACCACCAGCCGCCCACCTTGCAGACGATAGACTTCCCGTACTTTTCCGCGGTAAAAGGAGACTTGTCCGGGCAATTCCAATTGGGTTTGGTTGAGCGTGGGAAGAGAGGCCATGCGTGTACTGGTGTTTTGATGGTTTATCGGTGTTTCTGTTTGTCTTCTTTTGCTTCACCTTCCCGCCTGTCGGGGGTTTCAGAAGGAGGGGTATGAGGAACTGCCTTTGCGCTGCGAACGCTCTTCAACCATTCAGGCGTAATCCAGCGATAGGTTTTCCCTTCTCCGGCAGGCGAAGCGAGAATTGCGAGAAAGGGCAGGAAGAGCGCAAAGAGCAACCCCCAGGCCCATTTGTCCTTACTCAACAGCAGTTTTTCGCCGAGGCGTTCCCAAAAAGCAGCCAGACAGCCCAGCATCCAAAGAATGAGTGGAGCGCTGAACAGCAAGGGCAAAGTCCGGAGCAGAAGTTCCCTGTCAAACTTTCCGGAAAAGAAAATTTCCGCTTCGGGCGCGTACAAGTCAGAAGCCCGGTAAAGCTGAAAAACAAACAACAACACAAAAAAGACGGCGGACAAAATGCGCAGAGGTTTTTGAAACTTCGGCAGGGGCGCCAGGATGAGGAGAACAATGCCCCAGATCAGCCATTCGCCCACCGGAGAAAGCCAAAGTCCCCAGGGAGGATTGCCC
>WGBN01000339.1 GCA_015494245.1 Saprospiraceae bacterium
GCAAAGAAAGTACTACATTTGTCTCGATTTTGATTTGTTCACTAAACTCAGTTGCAAAGTGAATTTTGAGAAAAATGACAGGAGGTCTGACACGGTGTACTCCCAACGCTTGCGTGCAGGACGTCGGCGCACTTACTTCTTCGACGTGCGCAAGACCAAAGGGAATGACTACTACGTAACCCTGACGGAGAGTACCCGCCGCTTCGATGGAGATGGCTTTGAGCGTCACAAGATCTTCCTTTACAAAGAGGACTTCAACCGCTTTCTGAAAGGTCTGGAAGATGCCATCAACCACGTGAAAACCGAGTTGATGCCCGACTACGACTACGATGAGTTTACCCGTCGTCAGAAAGAGTGGGAAGCTCAGCGAGCTGCTGAAGCTGCCGCCGCTGAAGCCGAAACCGAGCCGACCGAAGAAACTGCTACGGATGAGGCCCCCGAAGAGACGGCAACTGACGAAGGCTCTGAGGATGAGCCTCCCATTCAGTCGGAAGAAGACATGAGTTGGTAAATAAGCTGCGCTGCTTGCCATACTCCGCAAGTGCAGACCCGCTTCGTCGGGCTGTAACTTGTGTCGTGTTGCCTGCAGTTATCACGGCAAATCTATGAATCGAATCGTTACTCTGGATGAGTTTATCACTCACCGGCAAAAGGATTTTCCCTACGCTTCGGGAGAGTTGACGGGCCTGCTTCACGACATCGGCCTGGCAGCCAAAATCGTCAACCGCGAGGTCAATAAAGCCGGCCTGGTCAACATCCTCGGCAAGGCAGGCACAGACAATGCCTCGGGCGATGAGGTCCAAAAACTGGACATCTATGCCAATGAAAAGCTCCTGGAAAGCCTGCGCAACAGCGGCGAGTGCTGTGGCGTGGCTTCTGAGGAAATGGAGGACTTTTTCCCCATACAATCCGTCGAAGGCAAGCAATCCAACTACGTGGTGATTTGCGACCCGCTCGACGGCTCTTCCAACATAGATGTCAATGTCTCTTTGGGCACTATTTTCGGTATTTACCGCCGCAAGAGCCATCCCGGCGGCATTTGCGAGTTGGAAGATTTTTTGCAAAAGGGGAGTGAACTGGTGGCAGCGGGTTATGTCTTGTATGGCACTTCCACGCTGCTGGTTTTCACGACGGGCAAGGGCGTCAACGGCTTTACGCTGGATCCCTCCATCGGTGAGTTTTGCCTTTCGCATCCCAACATCCGCATTGCAGAGCGAGGCAGCCAATATTCCATTAATCAGGGGTATTACAAGCGCTTTGACGAGAAGGTCAAGCGCTTTATTGACCACTATTCCAACGCCCGCATGAGCTTGCGCTACATCGGTTCTATGGTAGCCGATGTGCATCGCATTTTGCTCAAAGGCGGGATTTTTCTCTATCCGGGCACGGAAGACCGCCCCGAGGGCAAGCTGCGCCTGCTGTACGAATGCAATCCCCTGGGCTATCTCATGGAGCAGGCGGGCGGCAAGGCGATTCATTGTACGACCTTAGAGCCGGTTACTGCCATTCAACCTACTGCTTTGCATCAGCGCGTCAGTATAGCCATAGGTTCTAAAGGCATGGTAGAGGAGTTCGAACAATTTATGAAATCATGAAGCAACGCTACCTCTATCTCTTTTTGACCCTTCTGACTTTTGTAGCCGGTTATGTGTTTTTGCGCCTGGCCTATGGCGTTACGGATGAATTTCCCTTTACCCAGGAAATTGTCCTGATCGTCCTCGGCACCATTGCCACCATTATCATCACGGCGGCCCTGCTGAATCGCCAAACGGAATTGGAGTTGCGCAAAGAACAGCAGGTCAAGACCTTTGAGCTTAAAGCGGAGTTTTACGTGGTGCTCATTGACTTTATAGAAGGTCTCATCAGTGCCTCAAAAATCACCGATGAGGACCGCCTGCGCATGAAGTTTTTGACGCATAAGATATCCATCATAGCCAGCCCTGCGGTGCTGGAAGAGTATGAAAAGTTTCTGGAAGTGTTTTACAAAATAGCCAAAGATGACGCCATTTCAAAAATGGAGTCGAAAACGCTCTCAGAACGTCTATCGCATTTATGCAGCAAGATCAGGCAGGATTTATTGGGAGATGAAGGACTTACAGAAGAAGAGCAAAACGAGCTTGATGAGCAGATCCTGGAAAATGCAAGGATGAGTTAATGAAAGTAGCTTTCTGGCAAATAGGCAAAACCCGGCCCGATTATTTTGCACAGGCCGAGCAGGAGTATGCAGGCCGCCTGAAGCGCTATTTGCCCTTTGAGATTCGCGTCATTCCCGATATTCGCAAGGCGGGCAAGCTGAGCCCGGAGGCTTTGAAGGAGAAGGAGGCTCAAGCCGTTTTGAAACTCTTGCAAGAGGATGATTTTTTGGTCTTACTGGATGAACGCGGCAAGGCTTTTTCCTCAATGGCTTTCGCCAAATGGATGGAAGCCCGCCTCAGCGGAAGCGGCCGCCGGTTGTTGTTTCTGGTGGGGGGAGCTTATGGCTTTTCCGAGACCTTGCGCCAACGCGCCCATGCCACGATCTCGCTTTCGCCCCTGACTTTTTCGCATCAGTTGGTGCGGCCGGTTTTTCTGGAGCAGTTGTACCGCGCCATGAGCATTCTTCACAACGAACCTTACCACAACCCATAGTACCATGTCTGTTACCCTTGCCATTGTCATGCTTACCGTCCTGGTTTCCTGGGCAGCTTTTGAAAATCGCAGTCTGTTTGAAAAACTCACCCACCATCCCTATGTGGAGTATCGCAATAAGGAGTACTACCGCTTTTTGACTTCAGCCCTGGTACATGGCAGTTGGGGGCATTTGCTCATCAACATGTTTGTCTTTTATCAGTTCGGTGAGCCGGTGGAGCAGTATTTTATGGCGATCTTTGGTGCGGGTAAAGGACGGCTTTTCTTTCTTCTGTTGTACGTGGCCACGACGATTTTTGCCGATTTGCCCACTTTCGTGAAATACAAAAACGCGCCACACTTTCGCTCGGTCGGGGCCTCCGGAGCGGTTTCGGGCATCTTGTTCGCCTTTGTGATTTTCCAGCCCTGGGCCACGCTTTTGCTCTTCTTTGTCGTCCCCATGCCTGCTATTCTGGCGGCGGTGGGTTATCTGGTCTATTCTTCCTGGGCCGGCAAGAACAAGCGCGATATGATAGACCACAGCGCCCACTTCTACGGAGCGGTTTTTGGCTTTCTGTTTACCATTGCTTTGAAGCCCGATTTGTTTGCTTATTTTGTACAGGAATTGATGCAAGGGTGGTGATGAAAATATTTTTTACCTTTGCTTTGATTTACAACCGCAGCGCTGCGGCTCCATGCTCAATACACAATGCTTATGCCCTTGGATTTACAGAAGATTTTTGGCGATGCACAGCAAGTCGATGAGAAGTATCTGAAGAGCCTGCTCGGGGCCTTAGAGCGGGAAAACCTCGAGGGCTTTGACTACTTAGAGTTTAAGCAGGCCGTGCAAAACCTCCTCGCTATGGATATGGAGCCTGCTACGGCGCTTAAGTCGGCTTTTGCCACGGCTCAAACCATGGGCCTGACCAAGGACAAACTCCTCCAATCTGCCGAGCACTACATCGCCGTGCTGATGGGTGAGGAGAAAAAAGTCAAAGAAGCTGCCAGTCGCAAACTCCGGGAGCGCATGAGTGATGCGAGCAAGAAAAAAGCGCAGCTGGAAAATGCCATCAAAGCAGCTAAAGAGCGCATGGCAGCCCTGAAGGCAGAGCTGCAACAATTGGAGAAAGACCTGGAGAAGCATAGCGCGGAGCTGTCTTCCCTCACTCAAAAAGGAGAGGGAGAAAAGCAGAAAATCGCCGAGCGCGAGGCGGCTTTTCTCAAGGCATCTGCCCATATCAAAGAAGTCATTGCTGCTGATATTGAGCAGATTCGCAAAGCCCTTTAAAACAAAACTTCTTTAAAACCTGATTCACAATGCCTACAACTGACCCTTTTCAGAACACTTCCAAAGCCGGCAAATCCAAATCTTTTTGGCAACGCCCCGAAGGTGTTACGGGTGCGGCTTTCCTCATCGCCCTGATCGGCGGTGGTGGCTATCTGCTCTATAAATTTTTGCCGGCCCTCATCACCCTGGCTCAAAACACCATTGTTCTCGTTGGCTTGCTGCTGGTCCTTGCGGCTTTGATCTACATCGTCCTGGACCCCAAAGCCCGCAACCTCATCTGGTACAGTTATAAAAGCGTCATGCGCTGGATTACCGGCCTCTTTGTACAGATAGACCCCATTGGCATCCTCAAAAGCTATGTGGAAAGTCTGCAGGACAACCTGCGCAAAATGAGCAAGCAAATCGGTGTCATCCGCGGCCAAATGCGCAAAATGAAAACCCTGATGGAGGAAAACCAACGGGAAATTGAAAAGAGCATGCAGCTGGCCAGTATGGCCAAAAAACAGGGCAAAGAAGAGCACGTCATCCTCAACACTCGCAAAGCTGCCCGCCTCAAAGAGACCAATGAGCGCTATGCCGTCTTGTATAAAAAAATGGAGGTGCTCCATCGCATCCTCAACAAGATGTACAAAAACTCGGAAATCCTTCTGGCCGATACTCAGGATCAAGTCAAACTCAAAGAACAGGAACGCAAAGCCATTCGCGCTTCTCACTCCGCCATGCGCTCAGCCCGGAGCGTCTTGAGTGGAGACCCCGACAAGCGCGCTATGTTTGATGCCGCTTTGGAGAGCATAGCCGATGATGTAGCCAATAAAATCGGCGAAATGGAGCGCTTCATGGAACTGTCCTCCTCCGTCATGGAAAACATAGACCTCCAAAACGGCGTCTTCGAAGAGCAGGGCATGAAAATGCTGGAAGAGTGGGAAAAGAAAAGTACCCTCATGCTCCTCGGCGAGAACACGACGACTGACGACACCCTCGATCTGAATGCCCCCACAGCTGAACCCGAAAAGCAGCAGGGCCGCAGTTCAGATGGTTCTTACGATCAACTCTTTGACTGATTTTATGATACAGGTTTTCGTTACGGGAGGCACTTTTGACAAAGAGTACAATTACATTTCGGGGGGCTTGTTCTTTAAAGAGACCCACGTGCCCAAAATGCTGGAACGCGGGCGCAGTACGCTCGCCGTAGATGTGCGCACGCTCATGCTGGTGGACAGCCTGGACATGACGGATGCCGACCGTGAGATCATCGCTCACAACTGCATGCGCACGGATAGAAGACAAATCATCATCACCCATGGCACGGACCGCATGGTGGAAACTGCCAGGTTTTTGGCTGCAAAGCAGATCAAAGACAAGACCATTGTCCTCACCGGCGCCATGATTCCCTATGCTTTTGGTACCTCCTCCGATGGGTTTTTCAACCTCGGCAGCGCTTTGGCCTTTGTCCAAATCCTGCAACCCGGCGTCTATATCGCCATGAATGGCCGCTACTTCCATTGGGACAATGTGCGCAAAAACACCCAAACAGGCTACTTTGAAGAATTGAAAACAGAATGATGGAATATCTCGGTTTATTGGTGGAGTTGCTTTTCTTCGCCCTGGGTTTGTATGTGTATCTGCTCGTGCGGGGTTTCATACGCCCCAAGACAGAAGAAAAACGCAAAGCCATAGACGCTTTTCGCAAAAAAAACGGCTGGTGGTTGCGCGTTTTGTCCCTCGCTCTGATGGCCGTTATGGGGCTCAACATTTTTTTGCACATCGCGAGCCTGCTTGCCTGAGTCAATCCCGCATTTTGTCAGGCTTTCGCCAAATGGAAGCGGCTTGAAATCCGCATTTATTTCTTAATATTGCGTGTCATTTTGAATTCCTTCACACCTCAGATAGAGACATGAGAAAAATCATACTGTTGTTCACTGTTTGTGCGGTTGCTTTTTCAGCTGCAAAGGCACAAGAGAATAAGGATGCGGGCTTTTACGCTACGGATACCATTCAGCAAATCCGGCTTCACTTTGCCCAGGACAACTGGCAATACCTTCTGGATTCCCTGCGCATGAATGGAGATGGCATGCTGCTGGCCGACCTGGATGTCAACGGCCAAAAATACGAGTATGTCGGCGTGCGCTTCCGCAAATCCAAGGCCTTCCAACCGGAATCAAAGCGAAATGGCCTGTACATCAAGCTCGATTATATCAACAAAACGCAAAACATTCAGGGGCATTCGCACATCGTTCTTTCCGATGCTCTGCGCGACCCCAGCATGGTGCGTGAAGTCCTGGGCTTTGAAATAGCCCGGCAGTACATGCCTGCACCGGAGGCCAATTATGCCCAGGTCTATATCAACGATGGCCTTTACGGCCTCTTCGTCAACATAGAAGCCCTCGACGAAGGCTTCCTCAACAAGCACTACGGCTCTGCCGATGGCCCCTTCTTCAGCGCCCGCCCGCACGATTACTACGAACGCGAACCCCGCGGCTGCAAACAGGGCATAGGCGCTTCCCTGCAATACGACCCCAATCCCGAGTGCAACATGTACCGCTTTGACCTCAAAGCCAAAGCAGGTTGGGATGATCTCTATCAACTCACTAAGATACTCAACGAAGAACCCGGCAAAATCGAGCAAATCCTCGATGTAGATCGGGCCCTGTGGATGCTGGCCTTCAACAACGCCATCGTCAACCTCTACAGCTATAGCGGAAAATACAGCGACAACTATCACCTGTATCTCATGCCTTCGGGCAGGTTTACCACCATCCCCGGAGACCTGAACTTCGCTTTTGGCTCTTTCAAAAATACCGGCCAGGGCTCCGACCTCAAGCTGAAGCAATTGCAGGAGCTCGATCCGCTCTTGCATGCCGACAACATCCTCAAGCCGCTCATTTCCAAGCTGTTGCAGGAGGATAAATACCGCAAGATGTACCTTTCGCACCTGCGCACCATAGCCTACGACTACCTCATCTCGGGCAAGTATGCCGAGCGCGCCAGAGAACTTCAAAGGCTCATCAGCTCTGCCTATATGAGTGATCCGGGCAAGTACTATACCTACGAGCAGTTTAACCGCAGTCTCACGGAAACCATAGGTGAGCACAGCCGCATCCCCGGCATCATCCAATTGCTGGAAAAAAGAGCGGATTACCTCAAGAAAACCAAAGTGCTGACTCCCATTCCTCCTCAAATCAGTGAGGTGAAAGTGTTGGGCCGGCCCCGCTACTCCAGCGTGAAGGTGGAGGTGTTCAAGGTGCAGGCCAGGGTAGGGCACTTGCCGAAGCGCGTTTATCTGATGTATCGCTTTTCCGAAGATGAGCCCTTCCGCTCCGTGCGCATGCGCGATGATGGACACAGCAACGATGGAGAAGCCGATGATGGCCTCTTTGGCGCTACGGTTGCCCCCCAGAGCGGTGAAACCAATTTTGAGTACTACATCGTAGCCGAAAACCTGCACATGATCAGCTATGATCCGCCTGACTACATGTGGAAACGCTACAAAACTACTCTGGAAGAACTTAGCCGTTAGAGTCTATGCAGCATTTGCGTCTTTTTCTCCTTCTTGTAGGACTACTGTCTCAGTCGCTTTATTCCTTTGCCCAAACAGGGGAGGACCTCTATGATCCCGAACTCATTGGCGAGGTAAAGATCTACTTTGAGGTCTCTGACTGGGATACCCTGCTCGATTCTCTGAAGCGGGCGGGGCACAAGGAGCGCGTACCTGCACGGGTGATCGTCAATGGGGTAGAGCTGCAGCAGGTAGGCGTGCGCTATAAGGGCAACAGCAGCTATTTCAATGTGCGCAAGTACGGACATACAAAACTGCCCTTCAACCTGAGGGCCGATGCCTTTGTCGAGGGGCAACGCTTTCCCGGCGGCTACAAAACCATCAAGCTTTCCAATGGCTTTAGAGACCCCAGTTTCATCCGCGAAGTGCTTTCCTACGAAATTGCCCGTCAATACATGCCCGCTTCGCGGGCCAATCTCATTAAGGTGTATGTCAATGATGTCTATCTGGGGCTCTACACCAATACGGAATCGGTGAACGAAGACTTCCTGGAAAACTATTACAAAGACCACAACAACACCTTTTTCAAATGCGACCCGGAATGGCATGCCCGTCAAAAAGAGGGCTGCCCCGAGAGTGATAAGGCCTCTTTGCAATACATCGGCGACGACCCGAGTTGCTATGCCACTTATTACGAGCGCAAATCACATCGGAAAAAAGACTGGGAGCATCTGCTCGAGCTCTGCTATGTGCTCAACAAAGAGCCGGAGCGCATCGAAGAAGTCCTGGACGTGGATATGGCTTTGTGGATGCTGGCCTTCAACAGCCTGCTCGTCAACCTCGACAGCTACACGGGCAGACTTTGTCACAATTACTACCTGTATCGCCTGCCCGACGGGCGCTTTACCCCCATCGTCTGGGATATGAACCTCTCCTTTGGCGGCTTTCGCTATGCCGGCCTGGGCAGGGGCCTGACAGATGAGCAAATGCAGCAGCTCAGCCCTTTTCTGCACTACAAACAGCAAAACGAAAAGCGTCCTCTCATCACCAACCTCCTGCGCAACAACCTCTATCGCAAAATCTATCTGGCTCACCTTCAAACCATGCTCGAAGAGCAAATTCTCAGCGGAGCCTTAGAAGCCAGCGCCCGAAACTGGCACGAGCGAATAGACGAAGAAGTGCGCAATGACAAGAACAAATTATACTCCTACGAAGCTTTCCAAAACAGCTATGAGCATACCACCATGGCCGGCAAATCCAAGATCATCGGCATTGGCCAGCTCATGGATGCCCGCTTGGAGTATTTGCAAAATCACCCCATCTTCAAAGGTGAAGGCCCGGAAATCATCTCTACTGAAGTACAGGATTTTGGCGATGAGTACGTTTTTACAGCCAAAGTAAAAGCAGCCGAGCGAGTCTGGCTGGCTTACCGAACAAAAGGCCCAGGGCATACGTTTAAACGCATAGAAATGTTCGACGACAGCGGTCACAGCGACGAAATGGCCGGCGACGGTGTCTGGGCAGTCGAAATGCCTCGCGAAGACGGACAAGGGAAAATAGACTATTATTTCATTGCTGAGGGAAAAAAAATAGCTGATCTTTATCCCAGGAGGGCTTCTTTTGAGTATCTTAGCATTCCATAAAGATTTTTTTTCACACCCAAAACTTTGTTTTCATGAAAGTCACACATCTCTTTTTTGCACTTCTCATGGCCTTTGGCCTGGCCTTTTCCATGACTGCTTGTGATTCTGCTCCTTCCGACAACGACGGAGACGAAGCTACCGAGCAAACCGAAGGCACCACCGATGAAGCTACCGAAGCCAACGAGGCAGAAGCTACAGAAACTTCTGAACAAGGCGAAGCAACGGAAGTTGTTGACAAATCCGGTCCCGAATACACTTCTAAATACGTATGCCCCATGCACTGCGAAGGCAGTGGCAGCGCCGAGCCCGGCAAATGCCCCAAATGCGGCATGGAGTATGTTATGAATGAAGATTACACGGAAGGCGATGGCCACAACCACGATGATGGCCATCAACACTAAATGAAATGAAAAAGGGAGCGAAAATCGCTCCCTTTTCTTTTACCCTTCAATTCTCACCATCCTCACCACTTTCTCCTCTCCCGAGGGCAGTTGAATCCTGAGAAAAAGCAATCCGTTTGGCAGGCGGGAAACATTTGGCGAAAGCCTGTGGATGCCTTCCTCTACGGGTATTTTTTGCTCATAGATCAGGCGTCCTGTGGCGGTGTACCAACTCAGCAGAATGTTGCCCCGCCAGGTGTTGGTGGGCAGGCTCAATTCCAGTTCGTCAAAGAATGGATTGGGGGAGAGGGTGAGTTGCCCGTTTTCCGCACAGAGATCGGGCAGTTGGAAGTTCACCCACTCAGATTCTATCGTGTCGTTGGAGCAGAGCGTGAGCACGCTTAGCTCGTAGCGGTAGCAAGGCTCCAAATCTGTCAGTGTGAATTGCGTGCTCTCTCCTGCATAGTACTCCGTATAGACACTGTCACCCTGTAGCCGGAGCCGGATGGAGTATTCGCTGCCGGTGGCCTGTGCGCTCCACTCGACTTCGGCCGAGCCCGGGTTTGTGGTCATAACCTCTACGTTTTCAGCCAGGGGGCAATAGTTGCGGCTTAGAAAAACACAGTAGTCTTCCGTCTCTCCATAAGGCGATTGGGAGGTGAGATCAGGGCAGCTCTCGAAGTAGGGGTTGCTTTGGCTGTCATTCCATTGTAGAACAATGCGCATGCGATAGTAGTCTTCCTGCAAGTCCACAGGCAGGCTTAGGCGGGCATGAGCCCAGCTGTTGGAGGGAAAGCTCTGCTCCGGAGCCCATAGCAATTCGCCGGCATCGTCGAAGTCGCCGTCCTGGTTGAAATCTATCCAAAGGCTGATGAACTCCTCAAACGTACCTATGGCTTTGATGGATACAGAGACCTCCAAAGTGTCGAGTAAGTTGAGGTAGAAGGGTGTCCCCGAAAACAAGCGGTAGCCGTTTTCGTTTGGGCCGCTTGAGACGATTTGGCCATTGAGTATGACGGTGTCTATCCACTCTGCGGCATTGAACATTTCCGGCACGCAATACTCTTGTTCGGTACAGTTGTCGCAGCCTTCGGGCGTAAAGAAGTGCGATGCTTCTGCAATGGACGGGTTATCGCAAAGGGTGGTGATGCGGTATTCATAGGTGGTGCAAGGCGATAAATCGAAGAGCGAGACCTGCGTGTCGGTAGTGATGATTTCCGTCCAGGTTTGTTCGCCTTCAAAGCGGTATTGGAAGAGGTATGCGCTGGCATCGGGAATGGGTTCCCAGGAGATGCTCAGGGCGTATTGCTCTGTGACGACCTGGATGTTTTCCGGATTTTCGCAGCAGCCTGCGGTGGCCATTCCCGTAACGGGGCTGAAGAGGGTTTGTCCCGATGAATAGCAGGTATGTGCCGCTTTAAATTCATAGGGCGTGCAGGGCTCCAGGTCGGGGATTGCTGAGAAATTGCTCTGCGCGGGCAGGATTTGCCAGGCTGCTTCGCCGGCTATGCGGTAGTAGATGTCTAAGGAAGGGAAGGCGCCGTTGGCATCGGGCCAGGAAATGAGCAGCTCGTTGCTCGAGGCATCGGCTTGGAGCTGGAGAGCAGGTGGCGGCTCGCAATTGCTGCCGCAGGCGTTGAGTAGCCATTGCAGGCTTTTGTGGGCGTTGAGTCGTCCGCCTGTAACGAGCAGGCCCTCGAGGGCGGGTTTGCTGTCCACGCCCCGCAGGATGCTTTCCTTGACCAATTGCACGGCTGCGGCCGGATTTTGCCAGGCGTATTCCATGAGTGTGGGGCAGGGGGCAGCGTAGAGCAGGGCTGCCAGAGCAGTTACCTGAGGAGCGGCGAAGGAAGTCCCCGATGCGATGCCGTATTGGTTGCCATAGGCCGTGGTAAAGATTTCGGCTCCGGGTGCTGCGAGGTCTATGCTTAGAGGGCCGTAGGCTGCTGTGGGGGCCAGTTCGTCGTAATTGGTAGAGGAGGTTACGGCGAGGAGGTAGTCACTGGTACAGGAGGTGGGCAGGTCGCCCATGATGTCCACATCCCAGCTTTGGTTGGCTGTGGAGGCCACGCTGAGAATGCCTGCTGTGCCGAGGCTGTCGTAAATAGCGCACCAGAGCGGAGCTTCTGAGGCAGGCACTCCGTCTAAGCCCCAGGAGAGGTTGGCGGCCACTACAAAGGCACCTTCCGTGCCTGTGCTGGCATTGTAGCGTTGGCGGGCTTCCAGCACATAGCTGTATCCGGCGATGACCTCAGACTCCAGCGTCCAATTGCCTTTGACGATCATCATTTTGACATTCCAATTCAGACCACTGATGCCTTTGGCGTTGTTTCCTTTTGCACCGAGCAGGCCGGCTACCTGTGTGCCATGTGCGCCATAGGCGACGATGTCGTTTTGTGTGCTGACGTTCCAGCCCCGGTAGTCATCTATATAGCCGTTTTGATCGTCGTCTATGCCGTTGAAGGGGATTTCGTCTTCATTTTTCCAGATGTTTTCTGCGAGGTCTTCGTGTTCTAAGTCTATGCCGTCGTCCAGCACGGCCACTACGATCTCTTCACCGGAGGGAGTGAGGCCTCCTGTGCAGATGTCCCAGGCCAGGTCGGCATCTATATCGGCATCGGGCAGGCCGGGGCCGCTGACGGGGTTGAGCCAGTTCCATTGCTGGTCTATGTAAGGATCATTCGGCCAGGTATTGCGGGCGTGGACGAAATGGTCAAATTGCGCTTCTATAATTTGCCCGTCGTGCTTAAGTGCTCGCAAGAAATCAAGCTCGTTAATGCTCTGATAATCAAAGGAATACAGGTATATACATAGAGTAGCCGAAACTTCTTTTTCATAGCTGAGCATAGTGGGATGCCCCTCAAAATGGCTGTATTTTTTGGCCAGATATTCAGGCCTGATGCCTTTCGGCAAATGAATGAGCAGGCTGCCTGCCTGATGGTCTAACATTTGAGCATCTGCCGTAGCTGTGGATAGTAAAAAAATCAGACTTAAAACACCAAATAGGGCTCTCAACATTTCTTTCGGCTGCTGGAACAAACAAAGTAAATCTTTTAGCCTACAAATATAGCGCTTTGGAGGGAGAAAGTGGTGCTTTTTTGGGGGAAATCGGTATGAATGTATGTTGATAGACATTTAAAAACGCGAAGCGTTCCACATTAACTCCTCTTATTAACCTGCACCACCACTCCAAACTCCACCATCCCCCAACGGTCTTTAACAGGCGGGGCCTGGGAGGAGGGTGTGCTGTTTTCAAAGGGCGGCAGCATTTGCAATTGGGTCCATTTGGGGCCGAGGTAGTAGCGATAGCGCATCAGGGGGGTGAGGGTGATGCGGTTGGACAGGCCGATGTCTAAGCCCAGGCCGCCGCTGAGGGCGAAAACGGCTTTGTCCGTATGGCTTGCGAAGCCGTTTCCGGATGCGGGCGTGCGTTTGAAGTCGAAGCGATTGATGCCCAGGCTGAACGAGAGGAAGAAGCCCCTTTTAAAAAAGGTGTTTTGCTTGGAAAAGGTGGGGCAGTCGCAGTCGTTGAGGAAGTCGAAGAAGTAGATGCGGTTGTTGAGCGCAAAGCCGCTGATGGTTGCGCTATAGGTTTTACCGGCGCCGGCAGCCTGAGCCCTGAGCTCGGGCAAAAACTCCCAGCGGTAGGAGCGCAGGCGAAACCAGTAGGTGATGCCAAAGCCCTGGAAGTTGGTGAAAAGCGGTTCGCTGCCTCGCTGCGTGGCGGCTTGATTCCACGCTGAGGCCTGCAGGCTGGAAAAGGTGTAATTGATCCCTACCTGGGCCCCATTTGGCGAAAGCCAAAAGAAAAAAAGCGCGAGTATGCAGATGGTCTTTTTCATGCTTTTGGTCTAACCTTCGAAGTGGAAAGAGAGTGTAAAGCCCCGCGAGAGAATCTTGTCTATCACGGAAGCCTCTTCCAGACTTTCGTCAAACAGAAGGATGTTGCCCAGGCCGTAGGAGAATTTCAGCTCCGGCGAAAGGATGAAGTAGGGAAAGAAAAACTGCATGCCGGCGCCGACCTCCAGGGCAAAATCGGTGGGTGCGACCTTTACCAGATCATCGGCCTGATGGGAGCGCGACTCGCTGGCCACGTCGAAGGAGTATTTCACGCCGGCCAGCAAAAAGAGGCGCACATCCTTGTAGGGCTGTGATTTGTAGCGCATGTGAAAGGGCATTTCCACAAAGACCGACTGGATGTTGCGCGAATACGGAACTTTGTTGGCCGTCGCCTGGTAGTTGATGGTCCTTCCGGCAAAGGAGATGGTGGGCAGGAAGCGAAAATCAAAGTAATCGCCGATCTTCAGATTGGTGACAATGCCCACGTTCAGGCCGCGGCCGTGTACCGACTGAACGACCTGAAAACTGTCGGAGGCGATGAAATTTTCGGATTGGTAGATCTTGTAGTCGCCCGAGTTATAGGCAAAGGTGATGCCGAAGTAATAGGGCTTCTGCTGGAAGTCCAGAAAGTTGTGGCTGTCGTAGGCCGGTTGCTGAGCCTGAACCACCGCTATGGCTGTGCAGAGCAAAATGAGGAGCAGGAATGGGCGTGTCTTCATGGAGCTTGAGTTTCTGTGTTTTTCTTCGCGTAGTAGATGGAACAAATGCCAAAAGTCAGCGAAATCTGTTTCGTTTGGCGAAAGCCCGCCTTTTCGAGTTCCCTGAGGAAGTCCTTTCCATCGGGGAAGGCCTGCACCGACTCATAGAGGTAGTGATAGGCCCGGGGGTCTTTGGAAGTCCAACGTCCGATGAGGGGTAAAATGTTCTTAAAGTAAAAGTGGAAGATTTGTTTTAGAGGAAAGAGGCGGGGCTTGGAAAATTCGAGGATGACAACTTCGGCTTGAGGTTTGAGGACTCTGTGCATTTCTTGCAATCCGGCTTGGAGATTTTCGAAGTTACGTACTCCAAAAGAAACGGTAAGAGCGTCGAAGGTATTGCTTGGAAAGGGGAGCTTCTCGGCATCTCCGACGAGCAGTTCGATGCGGTCGTCCAGGCCCAGTTCGCTGATTTTTTTGCGGCCTATTTCGAGCATGGCTTCGGCTATGTCGAGGCCGATGACTTTGGGGGTGTCTAACTGTTTGACCAGGGCAATGGCTACGTCGGCTGTTCCGGTGGCTATATCGAGCACTTTTTGGGGTTTGGCTTTCGCCAAAAGGGAGATGGCGCGTTTTCGCCAGCGCTTGTCAATACCTGCGGAGAGCAGCCGGTTGAGTAAGTCGTAGCGGCGGGCGATGCTGTTGAACATGCGCGAGACCTGCTCTTTCTTGCTGCCGTCGGGCTCATAGGGCTTTACCTGCTGTTTGTCGTTGGGCATGGATGGAGTTTAGGTTTGGTGTTGGCAGCCGCTCGGCAGAGCCGCTTTCCGAGCCGCAAAAGTAATTGAAATTCACCCGATTTTCGCTTTTTCCAAGCGTATATTTTTCGTATCTTTGCACGTCTTCCGGCCGGCGGCTTTCAGCCCGGAGCGGAGAGGCAGGTTTTGGATGAATTTGAAAAGCAATTTATGGCACCATCACAGAGAATTATACCGGTAAGCCTGGCAGAAGAGATGAAGACTGCGTACATTGATTATTCGATGTCAGTGATTGTCTCCAGAGCATTGCCGGACGTCAGAGATGGCCTGAAACCCGTGCATCGTCGCGTCTTGTATGGCATGCACGAACTGGGCTTGAGCTACAACAAACCGCATAAGAAATCAGCTCGTATTGTAGGTGAGGTCTTGGGTAAGTACCATCCGCATGGGGACAGCTCGGTTTACGACTCCATGGTGCGCATGGCACAGCCCTGGTCGCTGCGCTATCCGCTGGTGGACGGGCAGGGAAACTTCGGTTCGGTGGATGGCGACAGCCCGGCAGCCATGCGTTATACGGAGGCCCGCCTTGCGCGCATTGCCACGGAAATGCTGGCCGATATTGACAAGGATACGGTGGATTTTGCCCCGAACTTCGACGATTCCCTCAAAGAGCCGGTGGTCTTGCCAACCCGCCTGCCCAACCTGCTCATCAACGGAGCCTCCGGTATTGCCGTGGGTATGGCCACCAATATGATGCCCCACAATTTGACGGAAGTCGTCAATGGCGCCGTAGCCATGGTGGACAATCCCGACATTACTGTGGATGAACTCATGAAGTACATCACAGGGCCGGACTTTCCCACAGGGGGAATCATCTACGGCTATCGGGGCGTCAAGGATGCCTACGAAACCGGCCGCGGGCGCATCATCCTGCGCGGCAAGGCCAATATTGAGACCTCTTCTTCGGGCAAGGAGACCATCATCATCTCCGAGATTCCCTATCAGGTCAACAAGGCCGTCTTGGTGATGAAGATTGCCGAGCTGGTCAATCAGAAAAAAATAGAGGGCATCAGCGACATCCGCGACGAATCCGACCGCCGCGGCATGCGCATCGTCATTGACGTCAAGCGCGATGCCATGGCCAAAGTCGTTCTCAGCAAGCTGTACAAATACACTCCCTTGCAAAGTTCCTTCGGCGTCAACAATGTGGCTTTGGTCAACGGCCGCCCGATGACGCTGGGCCTGAAAGACCTGTTGCGCGAGTTTCTGAACTTCCGCCAGGAAGTCATCGTGCGCCGAACGCGCTACGAGCTGAACAAGGCCTTAGAGAAAGCCCACATTCTCGTGGGCCTGCTCATTGCCTTAGACTATCTCGATGCCGTCATAGCGCTGATACGCGCTTCAAAGACGCCGGATGTCGCGCGCATGGCCCTGATGCGGGGCGATTTTATCGAAGACAAAAAGGCCTTTTACGAGAAGTTCGCCGACCTCTTAGATACCCGTACCGACGAGCAGCATCCCGAAGAAGGGCATGTTTTGACGGAAGTCCAGGCCAAAGCCATACTCGATATGCGCCTGCAAAAACTCACGGGCCTGGAGCGCGAGAAAATCCGCGCCGAGTTTGATGAGTTGCAAAAGGCCATCGCCCGCTATCGCGAAATCCTCGGCAGCGAAGAGCTCCAACGCCAAATCATCAAAGAGGAGTTGGAAGAAATCAAAGAAAAATATGGCGATGAGCGCCGCACGGAAATAGACCTCATGGGCGGCGGCGATATAGACA
>WGBN01000340.1 GCA_015494245.1 Saprospiraceae bacterium
GCGGCCGTGCGGTTGCCAGCCTTCGGGTGCTTTGAGTACGGCGCGGATGTAGTCGGGGCCTTTGCGGGAATAAACCCTTGTGAGCTCCGGAGCATAATAAGCGCCTTCACCCATGAGGGTATGGCAGCCCATGCAGTTGTTTTTGTCCCATAGGTATCTGCCCAGTTTGGCTTGCTCCGTCATCTTCTCCGGATGGGTATTCTCGGGAATACCGTTGCGAAGGGAGTCTATGGACAGTGCGACAAAAATGAGGAAGAACAGCAGGGTTCCTCCGAGAAAAAAGGTCTTTGCTTGCTTTTTTGATAACATGGCGTTGCATTTTATCTGAATAAAAAATCAGCATAAAATTGCCTGCTCCGGAGAGCATTTGCCAATGATATCTATCAAAAAGCAGAATGATTTTTGTCAGCAGAGGGGGTATGTGGCTGTGTTCAGGAGGCCGTATTTTCGGGCTTAATGCCCAATTTTTCGACCAGTTTCAGGGCTTTTTGGACTTGTTCTTCGCGGCTGAGGTCGGAGGTGTCGAGGAGTATGGCATCTTCGGCCCGGCGCAGGGGAGAATCTTCGCGATGGGAGTCTATGTAATCCCTTTGGGCGAGGTTTTCGGCCACTTCTTCGGGGCTGATGGAGAGGCCTTTTTCGAGCAGTTCGCGGTAGCGTCGTTGGGTGCGCACCTCAGGGCGGGCGGTGATGAAGAGTTTCAGCTCGGCATCGGGCAGGACGACGGTGCCGATGTCTCTGCCATCCATGACGACGCCTTTGTTTTTGGCCATATTTTGTTGTTGGTGTACCATGGCACGTCTTACGGCAGGTATGGCGGCAACCTGGCTGACTGCCCGGGCAACGCGCATGGAGCGTATTTCGTCTTCCACATCGCGTCCATTGAGGATGGTGCGTTGCCGGCCCCGGGCATCTCTTTCGAACTGTATTTGCATTTGCCGTAAGGCATTGGATACGGCTTGAGGGTCGTCTAAGGGGATTTGATGGTCTAAGAAGTATAGCGTAACGGCCCTGTACATGGCGCCCGTATCAATAAAGATGTAGTTGAGGGCTTTGGCCAGTGCTTTGGCGATGGTGCTTTTTCCGCAGGAAGAGAAGCCGTCTATGGCGATGTTGATTTTTTTCAAGGCAGTTTGTTTTGTCAGGGCGTGATGTCGAAGTGTTCGAGCAAAATTTCCCAGAGGTCTTCATAGGGCACGATCTCCAACTGGCTCATGTAGTTTGAGATGGGCCTGGGAATGCTTCTGAGTTGTTCGTAGTATTTTTCGGTGAGTCGCAATTGTTTTTCGCTGTAGCCTGCCCTGTGCAGCCTTTCCAGGAGTTTGAGAAAAACAGACCTTCTTATGGCTGCGGGTCTGTCGTAGTCTTTGGCCTGGGTGGTTACGCCCTGATTGGCCCGGAAAATAGCGGTATCGGGCTGGCCATTCCAAGCCATATCGGACAATAAGAGTGCCAGCTTCCATTGCTTTTTGATGTCCTTATCCCAGCGGATGTGGGCCATGTCCTCCTTGTGCATTCTGGGCTCGGGGGGCGTGTTTCTGAGCACTTTGCAATCGTATAAGAGGTATAAATAGGCCCTGAAGAGCTGCCATCTTCCCTTGGCCTCCGGCTCCATTTCGTGGATGAGTGCCTGTTCGCTGACTTTGTTGTAGATGGAGAGCATGCGCGTGTAGTCGCGGGCGTATGAGGCTGTCAGAAAGTACAGTTCCATAAACTCCAGCCAGAGGGGAAAGTTTTTTATCAGCTCTTTTTCGTTTTGTTCGACGAGTTGTACGGCTGCTTTCAGGTCTTTTTGGCCCCAGGCGGCATACATTTCCTGGATGACAAAAGTGTGTATTTTGTCGGCATCCGGCCAGTAGGTAAAGTTTTTGATTTGTTTTTGTGCCTGTCGGCAAATTTGAGCCATGGTCCGGTAGTTGCCTTGCTGGCGGTAGTGCAGTATCCAGATGTGGTACATGTAGAAGTAAATTTCGGCTGAGGGGTGCTTTTCAGCCAGTTGTACCAGTTTTTCTGCGTTTTCTTCCAGGTTTAGCTTTACCTGCCGGCCGTTTTCTTTTTGTTGAAGTTGGAGTCTGCTGCTGAGGAAAATTTCTTCGGCCTCTTTTTCAGCCAGGTAGAAAGCTTCGTGTTTTTTGCGCTGGGCATCGTAATGGCCGACGTTTTTCATGTCTTGCCGAAGAATGGCATCTTTCCAGAGGAAGTGTGCGATATCTGTTGCGAGGCGGTGAAATTCGTATTTTTCGCAAAGGATGAGCAGGTTTCTGGCCATGTTGATGGCCGTTTTTCTGGCCTTGTGCTTGTGAATGATGAGCGTCAGGGCCCATTGCTTTTGAATTTGCACGAAGCGGTTTTTGTTTTCGTCTTCGGCAATGGTGTCTGTAGCATCTAAGAGGAAGAGCGTGTTGAGCAGGCGTTTGCGAAAGCGGGATTTGAGTTGGCGGTATTTGGGGTCGGTAGGGGAGGCTTTGTAAATGAGCTGGGCAGCTTCCAAATCGTTTTTGATCTTCCCCGTGGCCAGTCCCTCATAAAATTGCGTAAATTTGCTATTGCCATTATTGAGTATCGCTCTGTCCAGCAATTCTATTTTTTCGGGATTCCCCCTGTAGATGATCTGAAAAATTTCCAACAGATTTTTCATACACTTTCCCCGTATTAAAACATGCCCGGAGGCGAAAGCCCGGGCTTTTACCTCCGGGCATACTCATCAATACTCATCCTCATTGAAGAGGAAGTCGTCTTTTCGGGGGTAATCGGGCCAGATGTCTTCGATGCTTTCATAAACTTCTCCCTCATCTTCCATCATCTGCAAGTTCTGGATGACTTCAATCGGAGCGCCTGAACGAATGGCGTAGTCAATGAGTTCGTCCCTGGTTGCCGGCCAGGGAGCATCTTCTAAGTGATATGCAAGTTCAAGTGTCCAGTACATGGATGCTTGCTTTTTAGGTTAAACAATGAGTTCTATGGCTGTACGCTCTCTTTGATAGAAAAGCCATCAAAGAGATAAAAGTTTAGCGGGCGGCTTTTTTGCGTATTCCACGCCCTTTTTACGCAATTTGGCCGCAAATGTAACAAACAAAAATAAAAGAAGCAAGTTTTTCTTTGCCATGGGGAATGCTGCTTTTGGGCCCTTTTTTCGCAAGGGTAAAATAAACTTCTATAGCGCAACGTATGTTTGATGGACACTACAAACCAAGTTGTGAAATGAAGAAAATTCTCTGCCTGTACCTGCCGCTGCTCCTGAGCAGTTTTTTTCTCTTTGAAAACCGGCTGTTTGCCCAGGAAGGCCCGCCCTCCACAAAGGAGGAGTACGAACGCGAGTACCAGCGCCGTATCAAAAAAGAGTATCTCTTCGGCGTCTATATCCCCAAAGACATGGCCGATGCTTTTCGGGAACTCGACAAGCGCATAGAC
>WGBN01000341.1 GCA_015494245.1 Saprospiraceae bacterium
AAACCCATGAACGAAACCGGTTACACACTCTTCCCTTTTCTTTTTCCGGAATACTACATTCAGCTCCGGGCTTCCTCTGCCCGGGCCGGCAAAAAAATGTTCAACACAGGTTGCACTTGTGCTCGCAGCCTGTAATCCGGTAGTTTTTGCGTTTTGTTCGTTTGGGTTCTACCCCTCTGTCTGCCCTTCTCTAAGGCAGCGGGGTAGATTGTCCCCGGAGCCCTCCGGTGTGGGAGATTTTTTTTAGGCTCCTGTGCTGAGAGGGTTCCTTTTTTGAATGTGGGGCCTGCGGCCCTAATTCAACCTCCAAAAGGAAGGCGTAAAAATCACCAACAGGGTAAACAACTCCAACCGTCCCAACAGCATGAGGAGGGATAGGACGAACTTGACGTTTTGTGGCAGCCAGGCAAAATTATCTGTGGGGCCGACCTGGCCTATGCCGGGGCCTACGTTGCCCAGAGAGGTGGCTACGGCGCCTATGGCTGTTTCAAAATCCAGCCCCATGATACTGACGATGAGGGTGCCTGCAAAAAAGGTAGATAAGTACAGCAGCAAAAAGACCAGAATGTGGATGGCAATGCGCGTGGCTACCGGCTGCCCGTTGAGTTTGAGCGGAATGACAGCTTGAGGGTGCAACAACTTTTTAAGCTCGTTGAGGGAGTTCTTGAAAAAAACGATGTGGCGGATGATTTTGATACCTCCGGCCGTAGAACCTGCCGAGGCACCCAGAAAAAGCAGTGCCACGCAAACAATGAGCACAGGCGTGCCCCAGCTCGTATAATCTGCCGAAACATAACCGGTGGTGGTGATCAGGGAAACGAGCTGAAAGAGGGTGTCTCGAAAAGAGCGCTCCAAATCCTGCGCGCTGTGGTGCATCACTACCGGCGTAATGGCTATGGCAAGCAGCAAGACCAGGCCCAGATACACTTTAAATTCCTCATTGTTCCATACCCGCTTCCACTTGTGCCGTGTCATGTAGTAAATCATGCTGTAGTTGGTGCCGGCAAGAAACATGAAAAGGATGAGGGTGTATTGCATCAGTGGGTTTGGGAAAGCTGCAATGCTGGCATTGCGGGTCGAAAATCCCCCGGTGGCCATAGTCGTTAGAGCGTGGTTGATGGCTTCATAGAAAGTCATGCCTTCGGCCCAGAGGAGCAGGCAAAGCATGGCCGTCAAACTGACGTACAGCAACCACAAGCGTTTGGCCGTAACCTGAATGCGCGGATGCAGCTTGTCAGAAGTCGGTCCGGGCGCTTCGGCTACAAACAACTCAATGCCGCCAAAACCCAGTAGGGGAAAAATAGCCACCGTCAAAACGATGATGCCCATGCCTCCCAGCCATTGCGTCAGACTGCGCCAGAATAAAATGCCTCTGGGCACGCTCTCAATATCGGTGAGTACCGAAGCTCCCGTAGTAGTCATGCCCGAAACAGTCTCAAAAAAAGCATCTACGGGGTGCGGCAAAACCCCACTCAAGACATAAGGCAGAGCGCCAAAAGTAACCATGCTCAGCCAGCCCAGCGCCACGATGAGGTAACCCTCCCGCTTATTCACCTGTGCACCACTGCGAAACTTGTAAAACCAGGATAGGGCACCTGCCAGTATGGTGATAACCGCCGAAATCAGCAAGGGAGCGATGTCTCCACTCCGATGATACAGCGAAAAGGGAATGGCCGTCAGCATCATGCCACCGACAATGAGCAGCAATACACCTATTACATTGGATATAGGGCCAAAATTGATCATGTCTTACGCAAATAGTTTTTCAACTTGTGAGATGCAGTCGGGCTGGACTAGTACGATGACTTTGTCTCCTGCAGCCAGCTGGAAACTGCCGTTGGGAATCAGGCTTTCTTCTCCGCGTATCACACCGGCTACCAGCGCATTTTGGGGGAAATCCAGTTCCTTCAAAGGGCGCTGCGTCAACTTGGACTCGTGCTGGATGACAAACTCTATAATCTCGGCATCCACCCCGTGCAAGCCCGTGATGGCCTCAATATGCCCACGCCTGACAAAGCGAAAAATATTGTTGGCAGCAATCAGCTTTTTGTTGATGAGGGTGTCCACGCCAATGTCTTGAGACAAGTGAATGTGCTCTTTGTGCTCGACCTGGGCAATGGTTTTGAATATCTGATAATTTCTGGCCGTCAGGCAGGCTACAATATTGGTCTCGGAATTGGGCGTCAGAGCGATAAAGGCGTCCATTTGCTCCAAACCCTCCTCTTTGAGCAGCTCGATGTTGTCGGGTTTACCGTGAATGATCAGACTCTTGCTCAGGCTGTCAGCCAACTTTTTGCAACGCTCCTTGTCGGGCTCTACATAGCTGATGCGATAATCTTTTTCCAACAGACGGGCTGTAACTTCTCCGAGCTGGCTGCCACCGAGGATCATCACATTGCGTATTTTCGTGCGTTCTTGCCCGAGGTAAGCTTCCAGTTTTTCTAAGTGCTCGGGTTTGGAAATGAAATAAACGTGATCATTGGGTAAGAGGATGGTATCTCCCCGGGGGATGATGGTTTCCTTGTTCCGCAGAACGGCAATGGGACGTACCTGCATCTGTCCGTTTTCAGGTTGGTACAATTCGGAAAGCGGGTGGTTAATAACAGGCGAGTTTTTTCGCAGCGTCAGGCCTACCAACATCATTTTGCCCCTTTCAAAAGGGAAAACATCTGTAAAGGAACAGCGCGAGAGCAAACGGCTGATTTCCTCGGCAGCCAGCTTTTGGGGCGATATCAGGGTGTCAATCCCCAGCTCTTCAAAAATTTTTCTCTGTTCCGGCAGCAAATAATCAGGGCTGTTTACGCGGGCAATGGTGCGCCTGGCGCCCATCTTTTTGGCCAGTATGCAGGTGATGAGGTTGGTCTTTTCAGAGGTCGTTACACCCAGTACTAAATCGGCTTCCCCGGCCTCAGCCTCTTCCAGTATGGAGAAGGTGGCCGCATCGCCATACAAAACCAGTACGTCTAAATGCGTAGAAGCGTAGTTAAGCACGTCTTCATCCATATCTATGAGCGTGATGTTCTGCTCCTGGGAGGAGAGTAATTCCGCCAGGTGAAAACCCACATCGCCCGCTCCGGCTATGACAATCTTCATGCTGCTCTAATTTTTATGCATCCACACGCCGCGCAAAGATACCTAAAATAAACCCTCACTTTATCACCACTATGGTTCATTAAGTTTTTGACCACCTGCCTCCTTTGGAAAACAGGTTGTCAAGTTGAATCGGCTTAAAAATCCGCGAAAACCCGCGTCATCCGCGTCATCCGCGTTCTATTATGTCACTATTTGGTTACCGTCAATGACAATAATAGAACCTGCTTGCAGCAGGCAGGCCCCACATTAGACATTAGACGCGAAGCGTTCCACATTAGAACGCGAAGCGCCTGCCTGCCGGTGCCTCGGCAGCAGGCAGGTTCCACATTCAAAATATTTCCCTAATTTCACGCCAAACAAAAAACCATGAAAAACTTCTTCTCACATGCCGTACTATGCCTCGTGGCAGCTTCGCTTCTTACTTCCTGCTTCCTGAAATCCTACAAGCCCGAAAACATGCCGCTGAAGCGCCTCGAATTCGGGCAGGGTGGGGGCGTTACCGGAGCAGTGAAGGAATACACCCTCCTGCCCAACGGGCAAATCTTTGTAAAAAATTCCCTCAACAACTATTACCTCGAGCTCAAACGCGTCAAACCGCGCGAGTTTAAAAGCGCCTGGCACAAACTCGACTCCCTGCGCTTTCTCAAATACGACTTTTACCACCCGGGAAACGTCTATGCCTTTTTGCGCCTCAGCGATGAAGAAGTCGAGCAGGAAATCGCCTGGGACCCCTACGGCTACTGGCAACCGGAGGAGGGCTTCCTCAAAGTTTATAACCAACTCATGCAAACGGTGCAAAACCTGCCCGTACAAGACACCCTCTTTCTGATGCCCGACAGTACGGCTGCTGCCACTCAATAATCCGCTGTGCAGAAAGTCCTCGTCATACGCTTTTCTTCTATAGGCGATATCGTGCTCACAACGCCCGTGTTGCGAGCCCTCAAAGAGCAAGCCGGCGCCGAAGTGCACTTTCTCACCAAGGCGCGTTATGCCCCCCTTCTCCGTGCCAACCCGCGCATAGACCGCCTCTTTACCTTGGGCACCCCTGAAGAGGCGGGCCAAAGCCTGAAAGACCTCCTCCCAAAACTCCGGGCAGAGCGCTACGATTTTGTCCTGGACCTGCACAAAAACCTGCGCTCGCTGCGCACCCGCTTTTACCTGCGCCTGTCTCTTATACACATCT
>WGBN01000342.1 GCA_015494245.1 Saprospiraceae bacterium
AAAAAGGCATCATCAAACTGGTTGGAGACGACTTTGACGTTCCGATTCATTTTACCATGCTCGACATCCAGGATCGCGTCAACAATAGCGGAAATGAGCGCGGCTTGTTGGGCTTGGCTTTACACCCCAATTTTCCGGATACGCCTTACATCTACGTCAATTACACCGGAGCCGGAGGAGCGACTTTTGTCTCGCGTTTTACCATGTCTGCTCCCGCTCCCGTTGCAACCATTGACCCTGAAAGCGAGCTCGTTCTGCTCACCATCCCTCAGCCCTACTCCAATCACAACGGAGGCGATTTACACTTTGGCCCCGACGGCTACCTTTACATCGGCACCGGCGATGGAGGCTCTTTTGGCGACCCGGGAAATCGCGCCCAGGACCCTCAGCAACTCCTCGGCAAAATGCTGCGCATAGACGTCAACAACGCCAGTGAAGACCAGCCCTACACCATCCCTCCCGACAACCCCTTTGCCGACACCACCGACGGCATACGCGATGAAATCTGGGCCTTCGGCCTGCGCAACCCCTGGCGCTTCACCTTCGACCGGGAAACCGGCGATATGTGGATTGCCGATGTGGGTCAGGACGAATGGGAAGAAATTGATTTCGAACCCGCCGGAAGCGGAGGCGGAGCCAACTACGGCTGGCGCTGCTACGAGGGCAATCACCCCTACAACACCAACAATTGCGGCTCCATGAGCGATTACGACTTCCCCGTCTTTGAATACCAACATAGCTCTTCCAACGGCTGCTCCGTAACGGGTGGCATCATGTATCGCTACTGCTTGTACCCTCGTCTGTATGGACGCTACCTCTTCATAGACTACTGTTCAGGAAAGTTGTGGTCCACCTATCAAGACGATCAGGGCAATTTCATCACGGAAGAATTGGGGGACTTTCAAAACTACAACTTTGCCTCCATGCATGTAAGTTCCGATGGGAGGATATACCTTGTCGGGCGCGATGACAACACCATCTACGAACTGTACGACACACAAATATCAAATGTATATGCAAACATCACCAATGAATTTTGTACCGACGACATGAACGATGGTTCCATCACGCTCAGCTTCGGAGATATCCCTCCCACGAGCATCCTCTGGAACACAGGCGACACCACCGCCGC
Organism: Saprospiraceae bacterium; assembly: GCA_015494245.1. GTDB lineage: Bacteria > Bacteroidota > Bacteroidia > Chitinophagales > Saprospiraceae > WGBN01. The sequence goes on from WGBN01000342.1 coordinate 1,133, forward strand.
CATTAACAACTTAGATCATGGGGACTACACAGTAACTGTTACTTACGAAAGCGGTTGTCAACTTACCGCAACCTATACGGTGGACTTCAACTATCCTCCGCCTGCCACCATCACTTATGACGACAACACCGGCACCCTCATTGGTCCGAGTGGCTACAACGGCTACAACTGGTACTTCAATGGCGAGCTCATAGGCAGCACCGGTCAGGGTGAAAACACTTGGGTACCTCAGGAGAACGGCTACTACCAGGTCGGCACCCTCGCCGGTTCCTGCGAGACCATTTCCGACTCTTTGCTCGTAACAAACGTGGCTACCCTCGAATTGCCTGGCAGCCACATAGAGATTTTCCCCAACCCCTTCGAGGCCTGTTTTTTTGTAAACCTCTCGCCTGCCTCCCCGGGGGGTGCAAATGGAGAAAGCGGCAACATACAACTGAGCCTGTACGACAGCCGGGGCCGGCTCGTACTCAGGCAGCAGTTAGCACAAGAAGACGAACTGCAGCAAATCTGCCTGCCTCCGGCTTCGGAAAGCGCGCTTTACATCCTCGAGCTGAGCAATGAACGGGGAAAGGCGTATAAAAAGTTGTTGCATCTGTATTAAAAGATCCACCTATACCCCAGGCTTACCGTAACAATCACGTGAATGAGCACGATGATGAGCATGATCAGAGCGAAGGGCATGTGTACTACATGCCAGTATTGAAAGAGTTTCTTCATTTGCTCCAAACGGGCTACGCTGTTGCGCAGAGCAAGCTCTTCTTTAACCAGAGCCAAGATTTCTCTTTTCTGATTGGCGGCAAGAGGGGTCGTTTTAAGGATTTTTTTGACAGCACCGAGGATTTTCCAATTGCGCATAGTTCCGCCAAGCCGGCCTCCGGCGGAACTATGCCCATCCAAGAGGGCAAGAACAGCCTTGCTTTGCTCCCCGCCCTGCTCTGCCAATTGAGCCAGCAAGCCTTCGCGGCGATCCTGAATCTCCTGCATACTTAGTTCCTGCCCACCTACAGCACGTGGAATGCGTATATAGATAAAACGCCCCACAACGCCACTCAGCACCACGGCCACCATGCTCCAAAAAGCGACTGAGACAATGCCCCCAAATTTAAAGGTCGTGTGAAATAAAATCAAAATGGGCCCTAAAATGCAGAGAAAAATGTGAAACTCCAACAAATATTTCAGGCGAATAAAGCGCGCTAAAAAACCATAGCGCTTGCGTGCGATGTAAATCCCCACGCCAAAAGCAATCATCAGCGTGCCGATGACGCCAAGCCCCTGCCCAAACAAACCCGAAGGCTTGAACCAATCGTAATGAGGATGGTAAAACCGCTCCTCCAAAGGCAGACGGTAGTACGTATAACCCGTATAAACCAGATAAGCAGTAACGGCCAGCGTAATTGCGACCATACTCCAAACGTAAACTTGATGAAGTGCTTTACTCATAGTGCAAACTTCTTTTTACGCCAATAGGCCGACAGACTTGTTACAAAAACGGCACACACGGCTACATAGACCCAGGTGGGTATGGGTACCGGATCTCCGGCAGCATAAGAATGCAAACCCGACAAATAGTAATTGACGCCAAAATAAGTCATGACTACAGAGGCAAAGCCAAAAAGCGTAGCCAGATTGTAGGAATACAAACTATACAGGCGCGGAATGATCCGCATGTGCAAAATGAAAGCATAGACCAAAATGGTTACCAAGGCCCAGGTCTCTTTGGCATCCCAACCCCAATACCGGCCCCAGGACTCATTGGCCCAAACGCCTCCGAGATAAGTGCCTATGCTCAACATGATCAAACCTGCCGTCAGCGTCAATTCACTCAGGTAGGACATCTCCTGTACAACTTTTTTAATGCGGGGCTTATTCCTCTCGGTCAAAAAACTCATCAACAAGAGGTTGATAAAGCCCATGATGGCCCCCAGCAATAAAAACCCATAGCTTCCCGCAATCATAGAGACGTGAATGGTCAGCCAGTAAGATTTTAAGACGGGCACTAAGGGCGTAATCTCAGGGTCTAAGTAACTCAGCATAGCTACCAGCAAAATAGTGCCCGACAAAATCATGGTCGCAGCCAGCCCTCCTGACGAACGACGCGTAAAAATCAACCCCGCCAGGGCCGTTGTCCAGCCGATGTAAATCATGGATTCATAGCCATTGCTCCAGGGGGCTCTGCCCGAAACATACCAACGCAAACCCAGCCCCAGGGTATGAAAAACAAAACCGGCTGCAGTCAGCCAAAACAAAACATTCCTGATTTTGGCTTCGGGAAAGCGGGGATAAAAGACAGAGGTAAAGAGCAAACCCAAAAAAGCAAATCCCAGCAAGGCATAGAACAAAGCCAGGCGATTAAAAACATTTAAGCTATTCAGAAAAATTTCGGCCTTGACCTGCCTTTGTGAAGGAAGCAATTCACCTCCTTCTTTTTCCTGGTAGGTTTTTAATTCTTGCAGCAATTGATCGGCGAGGGCATAATCTCCCGTTTCCAGGGCCTGCTGCAGAGCCTGTCTGTAAGCCGGAAAAAAGCGATCGGCTACCGGGCTGTGCTCCTCTCCATTCCCATGCTCCGGCAC
>WGBN01000343.1 GCA_015494245.1 Saprospiraceae bacterium
CTCATCGCCCTGGGCATTAACTTTTCTACGGAGAAGCGGGAGGTGGATGAGTTTGCAGTGGAGGTGGTGTAATCGGTGTAATCGGCAGAATTGGTGAAATTGGTCTCCCACGCGATGCGGAGCGAGCGTAAAATCCATTAGAGGCGCAAGGCCTCCACATTAGAACGCGAAGCGTTCCACATTAGGCGCGAAGCGCCCACATTCTCCATACTCAAAGGCCAATTCATTTTTTTCAGAAAAAATTTGGCCGGAAAGAAAAAGTTCGTATCTTTGCGGTCGCTTACAGCGGTTTCGGGCGATTAGCTCAGCTGGTTCAGAGCACCTGTCTTACAAACAGGGGGTCACTGGTTCGAATCCAGTATCGCCCACAACACCCACGGAAAATATGGAGCTTTAGCCGCACAGCATTTGCTGTGCGGCTTTTTCATTTTCAGAAGTTGAGTTTGTCCACGATGCCCCTGAGGTTTTGGGGTTTGAGCAGTCGGGTGTCGAAAGAGACGGTGATGCGGGAGAGCAGGGCGGTTTTGCCGTCTTGTTTGTAGAGGGAGGTGATGTTTTCTGAAGAGACTACAGGCAGGTAGATGCCGAAGCCGTTGCCGACCTTGAGGGCAAAGCCTCCGCTCCACCAGAGTTGGTCGGCAAAAGTTTTGCCGGAGGCTATGGGGCGGGCATCGGAGACATAGGCGAGGTCGAAATAGGGGAGTATGGGGAAGCCTGCCGGCGCCGGCTGGGGGAGCTTGGCTTCCAAGTTGAAGGCCAGCATAAAGTCGTTGCTGTTGCCGGCTTCGCCGCGGTAGGGAGCGCCAAAGGCGTTTTTGAAGCCCCCGTCGCGGATGCTGATTTGGCGGGCAAAGGGGCCGGCATCGTCGGTGCGGCCGAGATAGAGTTCGTCGTATTTGTAGTCGTCGTGGTCGGGATATCCCTGGCCCGTGAGGTTGAAGGCTCCGGGCGCGATGAAGCCCCTGTTGCGGGCGTCGTTGTGGAGGAAGTAACCGAGGAAGGTGCGCAGTTTGATTTTGCGCTTGGGGGCGTACTCGTACCACTGGGTCCAATTTGCCGAAAGGCGTATATAAGAAAATCTGTCGGGTTCCTCGCCTCCGGAGGGCATGTCGTAGCTGTGGTATTCTAAGGTAAGGTCTCCCTCGAAAGGCATGAGTAGGGCGCGATTGCTGAGGCCGTATTTGAGCTCGTGCCAGACCTTGGGGCGGTAGCGGGTCTCCACAAAATCTCCATCGGCGAAGTAGCCGTATTTTTCGAGGAGCATGGGGACGCGGTATTGCAGATAGCTGCTTTTGCGGTCGCCGAGCTGCTTTTTGAACTCGAAGCGCAGGTAAGGCTCGAGGCGATAGTAATCGGTATAGTAGTCGAAATCCCAGTTGTAGTCGTAGGTGAAGCGGCGCAGATTGAGGCCGTAGCGGATGGCGCGCAGGGCCTTGTTTGCTTTGGGATGTTGATTGAATTGCAGCGAGGCCGTGCCATTGAGCTGTTTGGTAACGAAGGAGTAGAGGCCGATGAAGCCGAATTCCACTTTCTTTTCTTCGAGGGCGTAGTTGTGCAGGCCGAGGCCGAGCATGGCTTTGTCGTAGTTGTTCCAGGCAAAGAGCGGGAGGTAGTAGAGGTCGCGATGCTGTTCGAAATCGGCGCCGGAGAGCAGGCGGGGGTGTAGCCTGCGGCCCCTTTTGGGGAAGCCTTCGAAGCGTATTTGGTTGTTGCTGCGATAGAGCTCGGGGGTGAGATGCAGCGGGTCAATGGCGGCAAGCGTGGGCGTGGGAATGCCCGGTGGAATCAGGCAGAGGACGGTGTCGTAGCCAAGTCTGCCGTCACGCCAGAGGGTGGCGGTGATGCTGTCCTGCCAGAAGAGCGAAACCGGATAAGGCGAAGCGATGTCTCCGCGATTCTCAATGATGAGACGGTAGGTTGTTACATCTGGCGGGGCGGAGGTGAGGTCAGTGGGAATTTTTTCTACGCGGCGTATGCTGTAGTCCATAACGGGTGTGCCATTGAGGAATCCATTGAAGAGCCAGTCGAGTTTTTTGCCGGTGCTTCGTTCGAGCGAAGCCTGCATGTCCTCCGGATAGGGGTGGCGGAAGTGCCATTCGTTGAAGTAGTCGTGCATGGCGCGGTCGTAGGTTTCGCGGCCGAGGTAGTTTTCCAGATAGCGCAGCAGGAAGGCGGGAAGCTCGTAGCCTTCCAACAGGTAGTTGATGGTGCTGAGGGTGTCGGCATTGGTGGCGGGGCTTTGCAGGTAGTTTCTGCGGCGTTGGAAGCGGTAGAGGATTTCTGCAGTGTTGCTGAGGCTGTCTTCTTTTTCTAAGAGGATGTCGAGTTGGCCACCTGCTTCGGGGTAGTATTCTTTGGAGTAGCTGTGGTCGTAGTAGGAGTTGCAGCCTTCGTCCATCCAGGTGTATTGGCGTTCATTGGTGCCGAGGATGCCGTAGAACCAATTGTGTCCGACCTCGTGGGCGATGACCTCATCCAGTCCTTGTGCATCGCCCCAACTGCTGATGATGGTAACCATGGGGTACTCCATGCCGCCGCCGGCGCCCATAGGGCCGGATACGGCTGAGGCCTGTGGCCAGGGATATTCGCCCACGCGTTGCGAGTAGTATTCTACGGCGCGGGAGACGAAGAAGGCGCCTTGGTCCCAGGGTTTGAGATGGGTTTTGCGGAAGAAGGCCCAGGTGGGAATGGTTTTGCCGGAAGGCAGCACGGCCCGGCTGCTGTCCACCAGATAGCGCTTATCGGCGAACCAGGCGAAATCGTGTACATCAGAGGCCAGATAGCGCAGGGTTTTATAAGTTGTAGAGGAGGGCGGGAAGGGGTCTTCGGTGGCGTTGGTCTGTACGCTGTCGAGCAGGGCGCGGGTTTCCCGCACTTTTTGTCCGAGCCACTCCATTTCTTCTTTGTTTTGAAGAGTGCCCGTTGCGGCCACCACGTAATTTGCCGGAAGGCTGATGGATACGTCAAAGGAGCCGAATTCCGAGTAGAACTCTCCCATGTCGAGGTAGGGCATGGGGTGCCAGCCTTTGCGGTCATAGACGGCGGGCTTGGGATACCACTGGCTCATTTGGTAGGACTGGCCTGCATGGCCGAAGCGCGAAATGGTTTTGGGTATTTTCAGGGTGAATTCAATTTCGAGGATGACTTGTTCGCCAGGCTGTAGGGGATGTGCGAGCTCGACTTTGGCGATGTCGGGCTGGCCTTCCCAGGGCGATATGTTCAGCTCCTGGCGGCTGTCGGTGAGGGGCTTGCCGGATTGGTAGAAGGTGATTTTCCGGTATCCGCCCATGTCTTCTTCGGAGCTGTAGTAGAAGTTGGAATGCCCCAATCGCAGTTGTTGGCGGGTGAAGGCGGAGTTGCGGTCGCCGAAGGCATTGGCCCAGAGGTGAAAGATGATGAAGTTTAAGGCATTGGGGGAGTTGTTAGTGTAAATGATTTGTTCGGTGCCGCTCAACTCATGGGCCTGGTCGTCGAGGCGAACGTCTATGCGGTAGTCCACCTGTTGCTGGAAATACTCGTTTTGGGCAGAGAGTTGTAAGCAGGCAAAGAGCAGTGCAAGTGTGAGCAGGGAAACAGGTGATTTCATCTCGTTTATTTTTTTCGTTTGCGCTAAAGTCCGATTTTTTTTGCTTCTTGGGGGGCAAAAATCTATCAGATGCTCACTTTTTTTGACGGAAGTCATTTTTCGACTTATGCTGCTGTTGATTCCGGGCTGCGCTTGGGGGGCGAGTTTTTTGAGCAGGGCGGGAATAAGCTGTGGTTGTGGGGGGAGTTTTACGGTTTGAAAGAGCGTGCGCGTTTTTTTCCGGCTTTTGTCAAGAGCGAGGGCGGTGCTTCCCGTGGCACGGAAGCTTCTGCTTCCGGCATTCAGCGGCAGGCCGTGGCGGATGCTTTTTTCCGGGCTTTGCCGGAGGGCGGCATAGAGGATGTCTTGCGGGCTTTAGATGGCATTTTTGCGGGTGTGTTGTGGGATGCTTCGGGTCGGCGCTTGCATTTGTTTACGGATCGTTTGGGTTTGCAGCCGTTGTATTTTTGGGAGCAGGGTGTCCGTTGTGCCTGGTCGGTGCAGATGCGGGATTTTAAGCATTTGGATTTGCCTTTGCGGGAGGATGCGTTGCGTTGTTTTTTGGATTTGGGGCATTTGGCCGGCGAGATGAGTTGGTTTGAGGAGGTACGTTTGCTGCCGGCGGCGGTGCATGAGCAGAAGGCATTTCCGGAAGGGCAGACAGAACGGCATCGCTATTGGCATTGGCCGCAGCCGCTTACGGAGGCTGAGGCTCCTTCTTTTGAGGAGGCGGTGGAGGTCAGCGACCGGCTTTTGCGGGCGGCTGTGCGCAAGCGCCTGGAAGGAGGGGGGAAGTCGGCCATTTTGCTCAGCGGGGGGTTGGATTCGCGTTTGGTATTGGCTGTGGCTTTGAGGGAGGGTTTTGCTCCCGATGCACTGACGATGGACATGGCAAACGGGGAGGACCTGCGCATTGCGCGTTTGATATGCGAGCGGACGGGAATTGCTTTTGAGCCGCGGGTGTTGGATGTAAACAATTGGCTTGAGGGGAGGGAGCGCTGTACGGTGCTGAGTGATGGTTTGGTCAACAGCCTGCACCTGCATCAGGCGCCTTTTGTGCCGGAATGGGTGTTGCCTTATGAGCGGGTGTTGTGTGGCATTGCCCTGGAGGCCACGCTGGGCGGGTATTGGCAGGGCAGCATAGCTGAGGAACGGGATAAGCTGCAGGCGCAGCTTGGCGAATGGATGAAGGAGTACGGGGATTTAGAGGGAGATTTTTACGGCGGGCGGGCAGTATCCTTTTTGATGGACGCTCATGTGCGGCACATCACGGCAGTTTCCACTTATCTGATGCGGCAGTTTGTGCAGCGCCCTTTGGTTTTTGCGGACAGGGACTTGTTGGAGTATGTCTTAAGCCTGCCCGACAGTTATCGCAGGGATTATCGCTTGTATTTTGCATTGCTGCGGAGGTACTATGCCGATTTGTTTGCGGACATTCCCTGGGCGAAGACCGGTTTGCCCGTTTTCCATCCGTTGACGCCCTGGGTGTTGCGTTCGCGCTGGCCGGGTTTGCGCACGGTGCTTTATCGCGCGCGGGATGCTTTGGCCGATTACGAGCGTTGGGTGCGCATGGAGCCTGCGCGGAGTATGCTGGAGAAATTGCTGTATCCGTGGTATTCGAGTATAAGGATATGGACGATGCGGGATATGCTGAGTGAGCTTCATGCGGCTCCGCGATTTGCCCGGACTTCGCGGGCTGAAAAATGGATGCGGGCAGCCACAGCGGAATGGTGGCTAAGGTATGTATCTTTGCCCCATGCAAGCGACTCATAAAGCGTATTTGGAATTGCACTTAGCTGTGCTGCTCTTTGGCTTTACCGCCATTTTGGGAGATTTGATTTCCGTGTCGGCTTTGAGTCTGGTGTGGTGGCGGGTGTTGATTACAAGTCTGAGTTTGATGCTCTTATTGAAAGGCTTGGGATTTTTGCAAAATTTTTCCCGCGAGGAAAAATGGCGCTTTGCCGGCATTGGCATTTTGGTGGCTTTGCATTGGCTGACTTTTTACGGTGCCATCAAGATCGGCAATGCCTCGGTGGCTCTGGTGGGGCTGGCGACTACGGCTTTTATGACGGCTTTGCTGGAGCCTTTGCTGCTGCGCACGCGTTTCAGCCGCTTGGAGTTGATGTTGGGTATTGTGATTGTGCCGGCCATGGGTTTGATTGTGAGGGATTTGGAAGGGGATATGTTGCTGGGGCTGGCTGTGGCTTTGGTCTCGGCATTTTTTGCCACGCTTTTTTCCATCTTGAACAAGAAGTGGATGGGGATGCACAGCCCCATGCAGATCACTTTTTTGGAATTGGGATCGGCCTGGGCGTTTTTGAGTTTGCTGTTGCCCTTTTATGGCCGTGGGCAGGGGGATTTTTTTCCGCAGGATGCGGACTGGCTGTACTTGTTGGCGCTGTCTTTGCTTTGTACGACTTTGGCTTATGTGCTGGCCTTGCGCTCTTTGCGGGTGCTTTCTGCGTTTGCTTCGAATTTGACCATCAACTTAGAGCCGGTGTATGGCATTTTGCTGGCCATGTGGATTTTGGGTGAGCAGCGGGAGTTGAGCAGGTATTTTTATGCGGGTGTGGCGGTTTTGGTGGTCAGTGTTTTGGGGTATGGTTTTCTGAAGGGAAAGCACAAACAAGGGGATTAAAAATTTAGCTATGATTGCCGTATTTGCTTCCGGTTCCGGCACGAATGCCGAGCAGTTGATTTTGCATTTTCGCGAAAGCGATACTCCGGTAAGTCTGGTGGTTTGTAATAAGCCCGGAGCGGGTGTGCTGGCCAGGGCGGAGCGCCTTGGCGTGCCTGCAGTCTTGGTAGAGAGAACGGTCTTTTCACCTTCATCGCAGGGCGATGAAAGCCGGGAGTTTTTGGAGCTTTTGGAAAGTGCCGGCATACGGTGGATTGCTTTGGCCGGCTTTTTGCAGTTGATACCGGCGTGGTTGATTGCTGCTTACCGGCACCGCATCATCAATATTCATCCTGCTTTGCTGCCTGCTTTTGGAGGGAAGGGGATGTATGGCATGCGCGTCCACAGGGCTGTAAAAGAGAGCGGTGCCCGCGAAACGGGAATAAGTATTCACTACGTGAATGAACATTATGACGAGGGAGAAATTATATGTAAAGCAGTATGTCCCGTTTTCTCGACAGATACCCCCGAAAGTATAGCAAAACGGGTACATGAGTTGGAATACAAGCACTACCCCAGGGTGCTGGAGCGTTTGATATACGCATCAACAAAATGAATGATGAACACCATACACCTAAACCCACGCTTGTGTTTTTCCATGTTCTTTTTTCTTTTTGCGGTGGCGCTTTTGCCTGCGCAAAAAGAGATGTCCTGGAAGAAACACTACAAACTGGCTGAAAAGCTGCATGCCAAGGCCCAATATGCCGATGCGGCCATGCACTACAAGCAAGCCTGGTTTAAAAAACCGAAGAAGCGCTTTCTGATTTATAAGGCGGGTTTGAGCTATATGGTCATTAAGGACTATGCGAATGCAGTGGATGCCTTTCAGCACGTCAAGGATTTGTACAAGAAGTTTCCCAAGGCAGGTCTGTATTATGCCAATATGCTCAAGCAGTTGGGGAGGTATGAAGATGCGGAGCGCGAGTATGCCAATTTTCTCGGCAATTATCACGGAAGCGATAAGAAGGAGTTGGCTGTGGAGGTGGAGCGGCAGATTAAAGGCTGTCGCCTGGCGCGAGAGTTGTTGGCCGGGCCTATGCGCTCTTTGCCGGTCTTACATCCCGGCAGCCAGTTGAATACGTCCAGTACGGAGTTTGCTCCCATCCCTTACAATGAAAGGGTGCTTTATTTTTCGAGTACGCGCTCGGGGCGCTCACAAATTTACCGCTCGGAGCGGATTGATAAAAACAACTGGACGAAGGCAGAGCTGCCGTCAACTTTTCCCCCCATTCCGGAAGAGCACTACGGCAATGGCTCTTTCAGTCCTGATTTTGAGCATTTTTTCTTTACTGTTTGCAAATCGGTAGAAAGTTGGGGCGGATTGACGACGCGCTGTGAGATTTATGTGATACACAGGGTTGGAGCAAGCTGGTCTTTGCCGGAGCGTTTGCGCGATTACATCAATTTGAAAGATGCCACGACTACGCACCCCTTTGTGTATCACACGGATACGGAGGAGATCGTGATTTTTTCTTCCAACCGCAAAGGCGGGGAGGGTGGTATGGACCTGTGGTATATGAGTCGCCCTTTGAGTTCTGACAATATGGATTTTTCCGTGCCGGTCAATTTGGGCCCGGCCATCAATACCCCCGGCAATGAGATTACGCCTTTTTACGATTACGAAAAAGGCGTGTTGTATTTTTCTTCCGATGGTTATGAATCTCTTGGTGGCTATGATGTTTACAAGTGCCAGGGCAGTTTAAACCACTGGGGCGATGTTGAAAATATGGGCTTTCCGATAAGTTCTTCGGCAGATGACATGTATTACGTTCGAGAGCCCAAAAGCGGTGATGTTTTTTTGGTCTCCAACAGGGCTGCTCCGCCGGAAAAGCCTTTCACGACGGATGAAGATATTTTTATGATCTCCACCAGTGGTGAAAGTGAAATGCGGATGACGGTTCACGGCAAAGTGTTTGACAAAGCCGGTTTGGAGGATATCCCTTATCTGTCGGCCATTCTCTACGTTTGTGAAGACAACGGGCAGTGCAGTTTGTTGGAGAAGCAGGAATTTCAGGGCAATGCATATCATTTTGAATTTCCGGTGAAACACAAGCGCTATGCCATAGAAATTTCAGCGCCGGGTTTTCGCTCCAATTACTTTGAGTTTGATGCTTCGAATGTGACGAGTTCTGATTTGGAGATTCCTGTACACTTGGAAAAGAAAGTCGTTCAGGCCGTAGGGGATGAAGGCGCTTCAGGAGATGATGATCAGGAACAGGGCATCAGTGAATCGGACCGCTATGCCGGTGAGTATTACAAGGTGCAGTTGATTGCCGTTACGCGGCACAATCCCAACCACCCCCGTTATAAATACGTTCGCAATTTTGGCGATTTACAGACTGAGCAGGTGCCCGGGAAAAAACTGGTGCGCGTGTTGATGGGAGATTATTTTTCCGTTGAGGATGCAGAAGATGCCTTGCGGCAAATACAGGAAGGTGGTTTTCCAGATGCTTATATCGTGAAATACCGGGACGGTAAGCGCCTGGGGCGCCTGTGATTAAAGTAGTTGGGCGGCGTAAGCCGCCCAACTACTTTTTAAGTATCTTAAAAACAAGCGATGTCATTTAAATTACAATCTTCCTTCAAGCCCACGGGCGATCAGCCGGAGGCCATTCGGCAGTTGGTGTCGGGGCTGGAGCGGGGCGAGAAGGCTCAGGTTTTGTTGGGCGTTACGGGCTCGGGAAAGACTTTTACCGTGGCCAATGTCATCGCGAAAGTCAATCGCCCGACCCTGGTTTTGACGCACAACAAAACGCTGACTGCACAATTGTATGGAGAGCTGCAGGAGTTTTTCCCCGACAATGCTGTAGAGTATTTCGTTTCGTATTACGACTACTATCAGCCCGAGGCTTATATTTCGGTAACGGATACGTATATCGAAAAGGATTTGTCCATCAATGAGGAGGTGGACAAATTGCGTTTGCGTGCTACTTCCACGCTTTTATCGGGGCGCAGGGATGTGATCATCGTAGCTTCGGTATCCTGCATTTACGGCATGGGCAATCCGGAAGATTACAAGAGCGGGATTATCCGGTTGCGGCAGGGGCAGACTTTGAGTCGCAACCGCTTTTTGTACCAGTTGACGGAGAGTTTGTACGCGCGCACGGAGACGGATTTTTCCCGCGCTACTTTTCGCGTGCGGGGGGATACGGTGGACATCAACCTGCCTTATGTGGATTACGGCTATCGCATTATCTTTTTTGGCGATGAAATAGAGCGCATAGAGCGCATCGAAATTGAGACGGGCAAGCGGATTGAGACGCTTTCTCATGCTGCTGTTTTTCCTGCCAACTTATACATTGCCCCTAAGGATCGCCTGGGGCAGATCATCCGCGAAATTGAGGATGAGCTTTACGAGCAGGAGCAGTATTTTTTAAGGGAGCGAAAGCTGTTAGAGGCCAAGCGCATCAAAGAGCGCACGACCTTTGATTTGGAGATGTTGCGCGAGTTGGGGTATTGCAGTGGGGTTGAAAACTATTCCCGCTTTTTTGACAATCGCGCTCCGGGTACCAGGCCGTTTTGCCTGTTGGATTATTTTCCCGACGATTATTTGATGGTCATAGACGAGAGTCACGTAACGATTCCGCAGGTACGGGGCATGTGGGGAGGCGATCGCGCCCGCAAGTTGAATTTGGTCAATTTTGGCTTTCGCTTGCCGTCTGCTTTGGACAATCGCCCTTTGAGTTTTGAGGAGTTTGAGCAACTGATCAACCAGGTCATTTTTGTGAGTGCCACCCCCGGCGATTACGAGTTGGAACAGACCGGCGGCGTTGTGGTTGAGCAGCTCATTCGGCCGACGGGCTTGCTGGACCCGCCCATTGAGGTGCGGCCGAGCATGAGTCAGATAGACGATTTGCTGGAGGAAATTCGCCTGCGCGTAGAGCGGGAGGAGCGCGTACTGGTAACTACTTTGACCAAGCGTATGGCCGAAGAGCTGGCTGCTTATCTGGAAAAAATTGATGTGCGGGTGCGTTATATCCACTCAGAGGTGGATACGCTGGAGCGGGTGGAGATTTTGCGCGATTTGCGCGTAGGTGAGTTTGACGTTTTGGTGGGCGTCAACCTGCTGCGCGAAGGCCTGGACCTGCCGGAGGTCTCTTTGGTAGCGATTCTGGACGCCGACAAGGAGGGTTTCTTGCGCAATGAGCGCTCCCTGACACAGACGGCAGGCCGTGCAGCGCGAAATGCCAATGGCCTGGTCATTTTTTATGCAGACAAGATCACGGACTCCATGCAGCGCACCATAGACGAGACCAATCGCCGGCGCTCCATACAAATGGCTTACAACGAAGAACACGGCATTACGCCCCAAACGATCTTTAAAAGCCGCGAGGAAATTCTCAGCCAGCGCTCCATTCTGGACATCAGAGGCGGGCAGCAAAAAAAGGAATACGAGCAAAAAGACTCGGAGGCCCTGGTTGCCGACCCCGTTTTGGATACCCTCAATCGGGACCAATTGGAAAAATTGATCAAACAGACAGAACAAAAAATGAAAGCGGCCGCCAAAGACCTGGACTTCATCAGTGCCGCCCGCTACAGAGATGAATTGGATGTGCTGAAAAAACGCCTGAGATAGCTTCCGATTTGGGCAGCGCAAGCCCGCTCGAACTCTTGAATCGGGAGCTTCTGTTTGTACCCTCCCTTTAGGTTTTGTGTAAAAAGTAGAACACTTCCGATTTTTGTCCACCTTTTGTGGACGCCCGGGGCCGTATAATTTTTTTTGTTCCAATTTGGTGCACAAAAGCTCGCGTCTTTCCACAAATTAGCAACTAAAAAGGGCTTCGCTTTCTTTTATACGCCCTTATCTTGGCCCTGTCTTTGAAAGAAATGCCATTTATCTCCTGAGTTCATGTCCATCTCTTGATGTCCCTTTAAACCTCATCTCAGGCATTTTCTTACAAAGACACTTTGTCAATTTTCCTGAGAATCGGCCGGTGCCGCCTTGGTCCTACAAAACCCCAGGCGCCGGCTTTTTTTGTTTAAAGAGAAGTGGCACTGCGTTGTCCTGAGC
>WGBN01000344.1 GCA_015494245.1 Saprospiraceae bacterium
CTTGTACAATACATTGCTAACTTTGCCGAAGCTCAGGGCTTTGAGCACATTGCCTTTAGCGGAGGTGTTTTTCAAAATGCCTGGCTGACAGATTTGGCCATCTCGTTGATGGGCGATGATAAAAAATTGTATTTTCACCGGCAGCTTTCACCTAATGATGAGAACATTTCGTTTGGACAGATTATGGCTTTACAGACGATGATATCTTAAGAAATGACTTTTTATGAAACGAAAAATGCAACTCAATTGCCCCATGCCCAAATTTGATTTTGACGTCATCACCCTGGGGCATGGCAGCGGGGGGCTATTGACCAACAGGCTTTTGGATAGCGGAGTTTTTGATGTCTTGCAGAACGAGCTCTTAGACAAGCGCCACGATGGGGCTTTTTTGAACATGCAGGGGCAGGTAGCCTTTTCAACGGATAGCTTTGTGATTTCTCCCATTTTCTTTCCCGGAGGTGACATTGGCGAGCTGGCAGTAAATGGAACGGTGAATGACATCGCCATGTGTGGAGCCCGGCCGGAATACATTTCGTTGAGTTTCATTCTTGAAGAGGGCTTGCCCATGGAGGATTTCTGGCGCATTTTGCTGAGCATTCGCGAGGCTTGTGATGCTGCAGGTGTGAGGGTGGTTACGGGAGACACCAAGGTGGTGGACAAAGGCAAGGGAGACAAAGTCTTTATCAATACGACGGGGCTGGGGCATGTGCATCCCCGGGCGCAAATTGATGTGAAGCGCATTCGCCCGGGCGATAAGATTGTGGTCAGCAATCAGATTGCCGCGCATGGGATTGCCATATTATCGGTGCGGCAGGGCTTGGAGTTCGACACTGCCATTGAAAGCGATACGACCAACCTCAATGATTTGGTCGTGGATTTGCTGGATCGCTTTGGGGGCAGCATCAAGCTGTTTCGCGACCCCACACGCGGCGGGCTGGCTTCGACTTTGAATGAGATCGCCAGAGATGCCTCCCTGGGTGTGGTCTTGCAAGAGCGAACTTTGCCTATTGCTTCACAGGTACGGGCTGCCTGTGAACTCCTCGGTTTAGACCCGCTTTACACGGCAAATGAAGGGGTCTTTATTGCCATAGTAGAGCCTGAACAGGCCGAGGCGGTTGTAGAGGCATTACAGGCTCATGAAAAATCCCGTCATGCTGCAATTATAGGTGAAGTAACGGAAGACTATGCCGGCAGGGTACTGCTCACCAATGCACTGGGCGGAAAGCGTCCGGTGAGCATGCAGGTAGGGGAGCAGTTGCCGAGAATATGTTAACCGGGTTCTAAGTCGTCTAATTCGCCCATTTGCTTGATGAGCTCGAAAGTCTTTTTGGCTTCGTCTTCGTCTATGATGCTGATGGCGGCGCCTACATGTACGAGCACGTAATCGCCCACTTTGGCATCGGGCACCATGGAGAGGTTGACTTCTTTTTTGATGCCGTCGAAATCCACTTCACCTATGCGGAAAGTCTCGTCTAATTGGGCTGTGATGGCCACCAGTTTTCCGGGAATCGAGAGGCACATAGTTCAGGCGTTTTGTTTGATTTGTTCGCACAGCCATTGGAGCCAGGCGTCTAAGCCGGCACCCGTGGTGCAGGAGGTTTCAAAGAACTGCAGGTGATGATTGACCTGCAGGGCATATTCTTTAATTTTTTCTACCTCAATGTTGAGGTAGGGTACCAGATCCATTTTGTTGATGATGCATAGATCGGCCGAATGGAAGATGTCGGGATATTTGATGGGCTTGTCTTCTCCTTCGGTGGTGCTGATGATGACTACCCGTTTGCTTTCGCCAAGGTCGAAGAGCGAGGGGCAGACGAGGTTGCCCACGTTTTCTATAAAGAGGAAGGCATTTTCTTTGGGGTTGAGTTTTTTAACGGCTTCATAGACCATGTCGCTTTCCAGATGGCACCCCTGGCCTGTATTGACCTGGATGACGGGTATGCCGAGAGCATCAATGCGATTGGCATCGTGCATGGTTTGCTGGTCGCCTTCGATCACGTAGCAGGGAAATTTGTCTTTGAGTGCTTTGAGGGTTTCTTCCAACAGACTCGTTTTACCCGAGCCCGGCGAGCTGACAAGATTGATGGCCAAGATTTTTTTGGCCTCGAAATAGCCTCTGTTTTTGGCAGCAGCCAGTTGGTTTTCGCGCAGGATGTCTTGCTCCAGTTCCAGCACGGTTTTGCCGTGATGGTGGTGTTCATGGCTGTGTTCGTGGCCGTGATGGTGTTCGTGTGCCTCTACCGTGAGGGCATTTTCTCCGGGCTTGGTGATAGTGGCTTTACCGTTGGTGTTGCCACATCCGCATACTCCACACATGATGTTGTTTTTTTGATGGCTTAAAGATAGTCTTTTTAAATGACTTCGAGGGCTTTTACTTGAAGTTCTTTACCGCACAGGATGTTCTTGAAGTAGCTGTTGCAGTAGGGGCAGGCATCGTAGATGTGCTCCAAATCAAATTCGCGTTCACACTCCAGGCATTGGGCTTTGGCCGGAACGGTCTTTATGTCGAGTGCGGCATTTTCCAGCACGCTGCCTTTGACGGCCATAGGCCAGACGAACTGCAGGGCATCCTGCTCGACGCCGGAGAGGGAGCCGATGAGCAGTTCAATTTTTTCAACGGCAGAGGCTCCGGCTTTGCGGGTTTCCGTTTCGGCAATTTTAACGATGCCGAGAGCAATGGATAGTTCATGCATAGCAGATGTACTCGGAGTAAAGTGGTTCGGACAGTGCAAGCTGTTCAAACTATTGAATCAGAGCGTTATGGATTTTCCGGACCGCTTCGGTTT
>WGBN01000345.1 GCA_015494245.1 Saprospiraceae bacterium
ACCCTGTTTATTAAAAAAAACAGAGAAAGTCCAAGTGGACTTTCTCATAATGTTTACACTTTTACTTCACCTCTTGCCTTTTCGATGACTTCTTTGGCTACGTTAGCCGGCGCTTCGGCATAGTGCGAGAACTCCATGGTGGAGCTGGCGCGGCCGGAGCTGATGGTACGCAGGTCTGTTACATAGCCAAACATCTCTGCCAGCGGCACATCGGCCTGGATGGCAATGGCGCCGCCCGTGCGGGGTTCCTGGCCTTTGAGCATGCCGCGGCGGCGGTTCAAATCGCCGATGATGTTGCCGACAAACTCTTCCGGAGTAACCACTTCCAACTTCATGATGGGCTCCAGCAGAACCGGCTTCCACTTGGGTGCAGCCACTTTAAAGCCTTCTTTGGCACAGAGTTCAAAGGCGATGGGCTTGGAGTCCACGGGGTGGGTAGCTCCATCGAAGAGGCGCACTTTCATGCTTTCGATGCCATAGCCGGCGAGGATGCCGTTGTCCATCATAGACTCAAAGCCCTTGCGGGTGGGGCCTATCAACTCGCGGGGAATGGCACCTCCGCGAATCTCATCTACAAACTGCAGGCGCTCTTTGCCCGATTTGAACTCTTCGCTCTCGAGGAATTCCTGGTCGGCAGGGCCCAGTTCGAACTGGATGTCGGCGAACAGACCCGAACCACCCGTTTGCTTCTTGAGGCGCTCGTGATGCTCTACGCTGGCCGTGAGGGCCTCTTTGTAGTTCACCTGCGGGCGACCCTGGTTGCACTCTACCTTAAACTCGCGCTTGAGGCGGTCCACGATGATTTCGAGGTGCAACTCACCCATACCGCTGATGATGGTCTGGTTGGTTTCCTCATCAAAGCGCACCTTAAAGGTGGGGTCTTCTTCGGCCAGTTTGGCCAGAGCCATACCCAGTTTGTCCACATCTTTCTGCGTCTTGGGCTCGATGGCTACACCGATCACGGGATCGGGGAAAGTCATGCTTTCGAAGACGATGGGATGGTCGGCATCGCAGATGGTATCGCCTGTGCGCAGGTCTTTCATACCTACAGCGGCGGCGATGTCTCCGGCACCTACAGCCTTGATGGGATTTTGCTTGTTGGAGTGCATCTGGTAGAGGCGGGATACGCGCTCTTTCTTGCCCGAACGGGTGTTGAGCACATAGCTGCCCTCATTCAGCACGCCGGAATAAACCCTCATAAAAGCCAGACGGCCTACATAGGGGTCTGTGGCGATTTTAAAGACCAGAGCGGAAAAGGGGTCTTTGACATCCGGCTTGCGCACTTCCGTTTCGCCGGTCTTGGGATTGACGCCTTCGATGGCATCAATGTCAACAGGTGAAGGCATGAATGCACAAACGGCATCGAGTACGGCCTGCACCCCTTTGTTTTTAAAGGCTGAGCCACACATCATGGGTGTGATGCTCATATCAATCACGGCAGCGCGAATGGCTGCGCGAATTTCGTCGGGAGTGATGGAATCGGGGTCTTCGAAGTATTTCTCCATCAAAGACTCGTCGTATTCTGCTACGCTTTCGAGCAGTTTTTCGCGGTATTCATTGACGGTATCCTGGAGGTCTTCGGGAATGGGAATCACCTCATAGGTCATGCCCATATCGTGCTCGTTCCAGATGATGGCCTCGTTGGTGATGAGGTCCACGACGCCTTTGAAGCGTTCTTCAGCGCCAATGGGCACTTGCAGGGGCACGGCATTGGCACCCAGCTTTTCGCGCACGTCTTCGACTACGGCGAAGAAATCTGCACCGGAGCGGTCCATCTTATTGACAAAGCCAATGCGCGGCACGCGGTAGCGGTCGGCCTGGCGCCAAACGGTTTCCGACTGCGGCTCTACGCCCGAAACGGCACAGAACAAAGCCACCACACCATCCAACACGCGCAGGGAACGCTCTACCTCTACGGTAAAGTCCACGTGCCCGGGGGTGTCAATGATGTTGATGGTATATTCTTCACCTTTCCACTTCCAGGAGGTTTTGGTGGCGGCGGAGGTAATGGTAATACCACGCTCGCGCTCCTGCTCCATCCAGTCCATGGTAGCAGCGCCATCGTGCACCTCACCGATTTTGTGGCTGATACCGGTATAATAGAGGATGCGCTCGGTAGTCGTCGTTTTACCGGCGTCAATGTGGGCAGCGATGCCAATATTTCTGGTGTATTTTAAGTCTCTTGCCATGATTTAAACCTCGTACAGGTCTCTCTTTTAAGTTTGAGCCCTTTTGGGGAGCTAAAATGGGTTACACCCTAAAGTGAGCAAAGGCGCGGTTGGCCTCTGCCATCTTGTGGGTATCTTCTTTGCGCTTGACGGCAGCGCCTTCGCCTTTGCTTGCGGCGATGATTTCTGCAGCCAGTTTTTCAGCCATGCCATGACCGCCGCGTTGGCGGGCAAAGCGGATGAGCCACTTGATGCCGATGGACAATTTGCGATTGGCGCGGATTTCCGTAGGGATTTGGAAAGTAGCACCACCGATACGACGACTGCGCACCTCCATTTGGGGCATGACGTTGTTCAGGGCTTTTTTCCAAACGGCATGCTCATCTTCTCCGGTGCGCTCTTTGATGATGTCCATGGCATTGTAGAAGATGGTAAAAGCGACATTCTTCTTACCACGCCACATCATGTGGTTTACAAAGCGCGTTACCATGGGATCTCCGTAACGGGGATCGGGAGCTATGACCCGTTGTTTTGGCTTTCTCTTTCTCATTGGCTCTCAACTATTTTGGCAGGCGCTCTGAGGCGCCTTTCAGATGCAATTTATTTTTTAGGGCGTTTGGCGCCGTAGCGCGAACGGCTCTGCAGGCGTCCTTCTACGCCGGCGGTATCCAAAGCGCCGCGCACGATGGTATAGCGCACACCCGGCAAGTCTTTCACACGACCTCCGCGCACCAGCACAATGGAGTGCTCCTGCAGGTTGTGGCCTTCGCCCGGGATGTAGGCGATCACTTCAATGTTGTTCGTCAGGCGCACCTTGGCAACTTTGCGCAAAGCAGAGTTCGGCTTTTTGGGCGTGGTCGTATATACACGCACACACACACCCCTGCGCTGCGGACAAGAGTCCAAAGCGCGCGACTTGCTCTTTGTTACAATCTTTTTGCGCCCTTTACGCACGAGTTGGTTGATAGTAGGCATATCTTACCTTAAAAGTTTATAAATACATTTCCAACTTCAGCCCTGCCGCCCTCTGAGCATCGCCCCCGCGGCGGGGAAGGCAAATTGCCCTGCAGCTGTCTGTTTGGCCTCAAAAACGCATAAAATCAAGGCTTTTTGCCGGCTTGCGCCTACCGCAGGTCAAAAGCGGTTGCAAAGGTACGACTTTTCTTCATTATGGAAGTACTTTCCTGAAAAAAAATTTTCAGTTTTTTTCATACCCGATGATTCATTAAGTTTTAACGCAGCCTATAGCCGTGAACGGAGAGGGCCGCCCGCGGGGGTTCCGCGATGTAGAACAAAAAAGCCGACCCCACCCTTTCAGGGCGAGGCCGGCTCAAAACGGTTTCCGGGAAGACTATTACTTTGATGATCATGCCGGCAAGATGCCTGCATGCTTTTATCTGCTTACTGCAATTGCACCTGCTTTTGGGCAACCATTTTGCGCATGTTGATGAGGGCATAGCGCATGCGGCCCAGGGCTGTATTGATGCTCACGCGGGTGAGTTTGGCAATTTCTTTAAAGCTCATGTCTGCATAGTGGCGCAGGATGACCACCTCGCGCTGCTCGGGAGGCAGCATGTCTATCAACTCGCGCACCCGCATGTGGGTTTGTTCTTTGATCATGCGCTCTTCGGCATTGTCCTCCTCTACGCGAAGGATGTCGAAGATGTCGAACTCATCCGAGCCGTGCACCTGCGGGCGGCGCTTGGAACGGCGGAAGTAGTCCACACAAAGATTGTAAGCGATGCGCATGGCCCACTGGCTGAATTTGCCTTCGTGGTTGTACTTGCCCTGGCGCAGGGTATCAATGATTTTGATGAAAACTTCCTGGAAGATGTCTTCAGCCAAACTGTGATCTTTGACAAAAAGATAAATGGAAGTGTAAATCTTTTGCTTGTGCCTCTTCCTGTCTCTTATACACATCTGACGCTGC
>WGBN01000346.1 GCA_015494245.1 Saprospiraceae bacterium
CCTTTCGCCTGCCTCTCTGGGGAGGGCAAATGCCTATTGCAAGTAAGAGGGAGACCGGCATTGCCGGTCTCCCTCTTTATTTTATCGGCGAAGTTCTTCTGCTTTTTCGAGCAACCAGGGGCGGTTGACGATTTGCCTGGTTTGGGCCAGTTCGTTTTTGAAGGCTTCGATTTGTTCTTTGTTGCGGGGAATGATGCGGGTGAGCTTTTTGACGAAGCGGATGAAGTTGCGGAAAGTTTGCCGGCGGCGAGGGGCAATTTCTTTGTGTCTTTGCAGATAGGCCCTGAAACTGTCCATGAGCGACTCCAGGGGGTCTATCTCGTCCATTTCGTAATAGGTTTGGAGAAGCAGGACTTTGGCATTCAGGTTGAAGGTGATGTCTTCGTATTCTACATAGCGCAGCAGCTTGATGACCTGCTCGTATTCCTTTTTGTAGAAATAGAGCAGGGCGAGGTTGAAGGAAAAGGCATTTTCCCGTGAGTTGACCGGCAGATACTTTTTGTAGTCGTGGATGAAGTTTTCGGTCCATTTCAATTCGCCGAGGCGCAGGCCTACCAGCACTAAATTTCTGTACTGAGCCAGAGGCAAAACGCCATCGGCAAAGAGCAGGCCTTTGTCCAGTAAGACTTTGTGCAGCTCGAAGTATTCCCGCAGGAAAAGGCTGTCGCCCTGGTTGATTTTCCGCACGCAGTAGTTGATGGCATAACCGTATAGTTCAAAGGCTTTGTTTTGGGGGAGTTTGGCGTGGTTTTTTTCGAGCAGGGTCTTTAGATGATAGTAGTGCTGCGTGTTTTCGCTTTCGGTCAGGGCGAGGTAAATCTGGTAGTAGATTTGTACAATGGGGAAGGCCTTGTATTGGTCTATGTGCTCCTGCAAGTGTCGTGTAATGCCTTCGAGGAGGTATATCTGGGATTCATCGGTGCCGAGGTATTTGCGGCTCAGGATGGCACAATAGATGTTGAGTTTTTCCTCTATGTAAAAAGCATCCAGGTAACTGCTCATCTGGCCGAAATCAACTTTGGCGGCTTCTTTGGGAATGTGCTCTATGGCGTGGTAATAATTTTTGTGGATGAGATAGCGAAACAGGTCTTTTTGGGGGGATTCTTCGCTGCCGCTTTTTCCGTTTTTTTGGGCTCTTCGGAGGGTGGTTTGCACGGCTTTATTCAGCTTGTGCTCTGCCAGGGCTTCGATCAGGTGAGCTTCTTGCAGCAGGGCGGCTTTTTCGTAAATCTGTTCTTTTAAGTACCGCTCTACGAGTTTGTGCAAATTGGACAGATACTTGCGCATCAGGGCGTCGTCGAAGGGGCGGGCATTGCCATAGAGCGCTGTCCAGAGTGCTTCCCGACTCAACGCTTTTTGCCGGCGGGTGGAGCGGATGTGTTTGATCAGCAGGTCGTAGAGTTTTACCAACAGCTCGTGGCTGTTAAAATAGGGCGATGAGATGAACTTCCGGCAGCGTTTTTGCTCTGTCGTTTCAAAATTTTGTAAGATGGCATACAACTTGCTGTTGAGCATTCGGTTACTTTTGGGTGAGCATGTACGTATAAAGCTTAGAAAGCGGAGGAAAGGGGCTGAGCCGTCTCATCTGCCCTGATATCAGCGGTAAAGATAAGAAAAAATGTGCGCAACTCCATTTTATGTTTTCAGCTTGGTTTTAGAATGTAAACCATTGAAGAACAATTTGTTAGGCAGCTTTGTTTAAAGTTTATCATTGCCTTGTAAAAGGAGTTATTGCTCATTTTCGGCAAAAAATATTTGGAAGAACCGAAAAAAAATCGTACTTTTGGGCGAAGTCCCGGGATGATCCGGATGCCACACAGGCGATGGGAGATTAATTAACCGAATGAAATGGGGGATTTTCTACTCCATCTTCGTTTGAAATGCTACGTATAGGGCCATGAAAATATCTCAACTACCGAAAAAAAGAGGACGGCTGCTGTTTGCGCTCTGGCTGGCTCTTTTTACCGTATGGGGCAGTCAGGCGCAAGAACCGGCTGTGGAGTTCTTGCGGGCTGAAGTCATGATAGGAGATACCTTCTATTATGCGTTTGAAAACATTCCGCCCTACAATCCTCATTTGGTCAATTACACTTCTTATCCGAAGTACGGGCAAGCAGGCTTCCCTTTCTCCGGCCCGTTGGGAGCGCCTGATAGCGATACTTTGGGATATGTGCCCACTGTGAATTATCCGGTTGTTGATACCGTTTATTTCAAATTTTGGACTTACGTAAACGGTTATTACAACACAGCTACCAAGATCATTGAGATTACCGTCGTTCCGGGCATCGTACATGCCGAGGACGATTATGCCGAAACCACGGTCAATACGCCGGTGGATATTGATGTGCTGGCCAATGATTATACCAACATCGGACTGCCGAAAGTGGCGGAAGTACCTTTGACTTATCTGGGCTCGGTTTCGCTCAGCAGCGACAGCACCATGGCTACTTTTACGCCGGAGCCCGACTTTGTGGGTATTGCACACTTCAACTACACCATCGAAGGGGCTAACAACACCTTTGATGCCGCCAGCGTCAACATCGCCGTCAGGCCGGCTAACGAACCCTTAGATGAGACCTATGAGCTCAGTACACCCAAACAAACAGCACTGGCCCTGCTCTACAGTTTGGACGGGTACCATTTGGCGCAAGCCCCTGCACACGGCTCCATAGATTCTCTCGCCATGGATTATCCGGTCTATACACCGGAAGCCGGCTTCTACGATGACCAGGACACCATCATCTATGAAAAGACGGTGAATGGATTGACCTTCCGGCGTACCTTCATCGTGGATGTGATGAATCTCCCGCTGCCCAATACTTTTGCCTTCGACGATTTTGCTTATACCACGGTGAATCAAGCCGTACTCATTGATGTGCGTGCCAACGACTTCAACAACTCGGGCTCGGTGCCCATAGTGGTTCAGCCCCAGCACGGTACGGTAACTTACCAGGGCAGTGGAATTTACGAGTATGTGCCGGACCCGGATTTTGCGGGCAATGATAAATTTGTCTATCGCAGCACCATGAGCAGTTCCGGTGTGAATGAGTACGCTTCGGTTTATGTTACGGTCAGTGACTATCTGCCCGCTCAGGGTACGTTTCCGCTGACGACCCCGAAAAATACACCTCTGGTCATTGCTTATAACATCCCTGTCCACAATTACGATTTCACCATTACGGTCAATCCCATCTATGGCACGGCCGAGTTTTTCCCGGGCAATCAGACGCTGACCATCAACGGGCAGACTTTCTCCGGTTACAACATGCTGATTTATACGCCTGATCAGGGCGTGGCAGGTGTTACCGATGAGTTTGAAATAGAGTATTGCGTTTCTTCTGCCAATTGCCCCACGGCACAAATCAAGGTGGATGTAAACATCCTGGATATAGACCCGCCGGCCTCGCATTTCTGTGTGGAAGACCACTGTATCTGGGCCGGCGATGCCAACAACGATGGCGCTGTTACCATGGAAGACCTGCTGCCGCTCGGCATCGCGATGGGCGAAGTGGGAGCCAAGCGCGACCAACCCAATCTGGACACCTGGTACGGCCAATACGGCGACGACTGGCAGGTTCCTTACAATCTGCCCTACAACCTCAAGTTTGCCGATACCGACGGGGATGGCATCATCTCTGCAGAAGATACCGTGGCCATCAGCCGCTTCTATTTGAATAAGCACTCTCTGGTGCCTGCACCTACAGCTCCACCTATCAATGTGCCGCTGTACTTTTTCCAAACCAGCCAAACACCTGTTACGGGCGGTGACCTCGTCCATTTGGACATCTGGCTCGGCAAACCCGATGCCCAACTGGCCGAAGACATTTATGGATTTACCTTCTCCATGCAATACGAAGCCGATGTGGTGCCCGAAGAGTCCGTACACATAGACTTCCTGCCCCAAAGTTGGGTAACCTACAACTCTCCGGCGCTCTATATGACCCAAAAGCCCTATCTGGGGCGCATAGACGCGGGCTTTACGCGCACCAGCGGTTATTCCGATGACGGCTACGGCATTGTCGCCACCATGGAGTTTATCATCATCGAAGACATTGACGGCACGCGCCTGCGCGATCAATACCTCGATATCTATCTGACGGGAGGTACCATTATGACGGCCTCCGGCCAAACCTACTCGGTACCCGATCAGCATCTGAAAATCCCGCTGGACCTGGCTTCGGGCCGCAAGACCGGCAGTTTGGTGGCTTATCCCAATCCCGCTACCAATGAAGTACGCCTGCACCTGAATGGCGATGCGGAAGACAGCTTTGCGGAAATCACCCTCTCCACAGCTACCGGCCGGGAAATCCTGCGCCTGACTCAGTTTGAAGAGGGCAGCCGCGATGAGCGCCTCGACCTCAGCAACCTTCCGGGAGGCATCTATATCGTCAAGGCCCTCACTGCCAAAGGCGAAATGCGCGTGCAAAAACTGGAAGTGGTGCGCTAAATTACATTTAGCCTTAGAACATGAAAAAGAGACCTGCTGCTTGCAGCAGGTCTCTTTTTTGTAGCCCAAAAAAGAAGAGCCGAAAAGTACTTCGGCCCTTCCACATGCTCATGGGATTATGAGTAAACTGAATTGCATCTTCTTCGGTTAAGGGAAATCGCTTCAGCGGTGCAAGCTGTTTGGAGTGGATTTTCAGCAAAAATAAGGGTTTTTGGAATATGTAGTCAATACCTGAAAGCAGGTATTTTGATTCTGTAGTAGAAAATTTCCCATACAGGCAGCATTTATCCCGCTTAAGGCGTTTAAGTTTGAAAAATGAACTTGGTTTTTAGTTGGTTTTGTTTGTATTGAAAGGGGCTGTTGCCAGGACGATGCCCCTTTCTTTTTTTATTTACCCGTATAGGTATGCGGGCTGAGTTGTTTAAGTTCTTCTTTCAGTTTTTGCGGGATGTCCAAATCTTCGATAAAGCGGTGGATGTCTTTTTGGGTGAAATGGCTTTTTCCCCGCGTAAAGGCTTTTAGTTTTTCGTAGGGCTGTTCAAAGCCCTCTCTTCGGAGGATGGTTTGAATGGGTTCGGCCAGTACCATCCAGTTTTGGTCTAAGTCTTGCTCTAAGGCTTTCCGGTTGAGTTCGATTTTATGGAGGCCCCGTTGGAGGCTGTTGAGGGCGATGCTGAAATAGCCCAGAGGCAGCCCCAGATTTCTCAGCACGGTGCTGTCGGTCAGGTCGCGTTGCAGGCGGGAGATGGGGAGCTTGGCAGCCAGATGGCCTGCTACGGCCTGCATCATGCCGAGATTGCCCTCTGCGTTTTCAAAATCTATGGGATTGACTTTGTGAGGCATGGCCGAAGAACCCACTTCTCCGGCTACGACTTTTTGCTTGAAATACTCCATGGAGATGTACGTCCACATATCGCGGCAGAGGTCGGTAAAGATGGAGGCCAGGCGCATGAGTCCGTGCATTTGAGCGGCGAGGTGGTCGTAAGGCTCGATTTGAGTAGTGGGAAAGCTGCGCTCCAGTCCGAGGCGCTCCTCGACAAAGCGTTTGGCGAAAGCCTGCCAATCTACATCCGGATAGGCGGCGTAATGCGCGTTGAGGTTGCCGGTGGCGCCTCCGAATTTAGCGCGATGTGGAATGGCTTTGAGGAGTTGCCATTGGCCTTTCAGCCTTTCGGCAAATACAGCCAATTCTTTGCCCAGGCGAGTGGGAGAAGCCGGCTGTCCGTGCGTGCGCGCGAGCATGGGTACTTCTTCCCAAGCCTTTGCCAGATGCTCGATTTGCAGAATCACTTTGCTCAGAGCGGGATAAAAAACCTCTTCCAAAGCATCGCGCAGCATGAGAGGGAAAGCCGTGTTGTTGATGTCCTGAGAAGTCAGGCCGAAGTGGATGAACTCCTTGTATTTGCCCAGGCCCAGGCCTTCCATGATCTCCTTGAGGAAGTACTCCACGGCCTTGACGTCGTGCCGCGTAACGGCTTCTATTTCCTTGACCCGTCCGGCATCCTCCGTCGTAAAGTTGAGCACGGCCCGTTGCATCAACAGCTGTAGTTGCTCCTCGCGAATATCGCGCAGAGGCGGTAGCGGCATTTCGCAGAGCATGATAAAGTATTCCACTTCGACCCGCACCCGATAACGGATGAGAGCGTATTCCGAGAAATAGGAGCGAAGCGCTTCCGTAGTGCGGGCATAGCGGCCGTCTATGGGCGTGATGGCTGTGAGCATAGGTTCAGTTTTCGGGGCAAAGATACGCAGAGCGCAGGACTCACTTTACGAGCCGCAGCATTTCCTCTTTTCCGCTTTTGGTTTTTACCGAAAGGTAGTAGATGCCTTTCGGCAAATGGGAGGGCGTTTCCAAAGTCAAGGGCAGTTTTTGAGCTACAGGCCATTGCTTCATCAAAATTGCTTTTTTGCTTCCATCAAATAGCTTTATTTCGCTGATATAGAGTTGTTTATATGACTCCAGTGTAATTGATTCTGTAAATGGATTGGGCCATGCACGTATAGAATCAGTGCTTTTTTGCCCAAGCTCTTTTCCGGTGGGATTTTCGGTTGAGGAAACGATGTCTCCGATTTGAAAGGATTGCAGTTGCGGGGGGAGTTGCCCGAAGCGCTCTGCAGCGAGATAGCCTTCCCAGATGCCGGAGAAGCAGATACCTTCCAACTGGCCGTTGACAAAGGGCGAACCCAGCGAGATGCGGCGCTTGTTGCCAGCAAAGAAGTGCCCTTCGGGATAGTCGTAGAGCAGCCAGAGGACGGCTTCCTGGGTGATTGGAGCCAGGCCGAGGAGGATGATGTGCCCTTGAGCATCTATGTCGGCGGCTGTGATGAGGGCTTCGGTGTCAAAGCTGTCTCTCAATTGAGCGACATAGCTTCCGGCTTCGGCGGGCAACACGTAGTGGTAGGTCTTTTGGTCCAGCCAGCGCTTGGTGAAGAGGTGCAGGCTGTCGTTGGCGAAGAAGAAGGCTTCGCAGTCGAAGTTGTTTTGTGCCGGCGCGGGTTCGAAGGAGGTTTGGTCTTCGTACTGAAAGGCAATGACCTCTGTGGTGGCTGCGTTTTGGCTGAGTTGGTTGATGGGGACTTTGTAAATTTTCAGATCGCTGCGGTCGCCATCGTTGTTGCCGAAGTCACCTACGTAGAGGTAATTGTCGTCGCGGGCGAGGTCTTCCCAGTCGGTATTGCTGCTGCTTACGAGCAGGGTTTCGTGTTCGGGCAGGCCTGTGGTCGTGTGGAGCCGGTAGAGTTTTTGAGGGTTGTAGCTATCGGTTTGTGCCCAAAGCTGGTCGTTGATAAATGCCAGCCCTGAGATTTCGTCCAGTGTTTCCGTTAGATCGGCCAGATGTGCCGGCTGGTAGGAGGTGGGGGAGTATTCGCAGGAGCCGTCGTTGGTGGTGGCAGCGGGGTCATAGTTGAGGGCGGCGGGGTCGGTGCAGCCGCTTTGAGCGGGCAGCAGGAGAGGGGTGAAGAGAAAATAGAGGGCTGGGATGAGGAAGCTTCGGTTTGGCATGTTTTGGCATTTTCAGACAAAGTTATCTCTTTTGCACAGGGAAAAGCGAAATTATTTACACATTTGTCTATGAGTTTCTCTTTGGTACGTTTGCGATCGCGTTTTTTTTGGTTGTTGCCGGTGTTGGCTCTTCTTGTTTTGATCTATTTTCTCCCGTATATAGACGATGGCCGGGAGTGCACTACGCGCACGGCCTTACTGCCTTTGGAGTACTTTCGCATAGAGCAGTTGAGCGATGGCCGTTTGCAAACGGTTCATGGTCGTCACTGGCCGGAGCAGGTAGCCGAGGTGAGGGGATTTACGCCGGAGCGTGGAGATTGGTTCCGGCTTTCTTTCCGGGCTTTTGGAGAGCAACTGGTAGAAGCGGGTGATACGCTGTTTTCGCTGTATTCCTCCAGGCAGGAGCAAAATTTGATCGAGCTGGAAGGCCGCTTGCGACAAGCCCGGCAACGACTGCAATTTCTGCGCTCCGGAAAGAAAAGCCAAACTTTAGAGCGCCTGCACAAAGAAGAGGAAGTCGTAAAGGCTGATTTGGAACTGCGCAAAAAGCAATACCAGCGCGCCACCGAGATGTGGAAGGACAGTCTGCTTTCTGCTGCCGATTACGAAGAAGCAGAAGCCCTGTTGGAGCAGGCACGTCAGGCTTATGCTGCAGCTCTTGCAGCAATCCGGGAAGCCGAAGCGGGTGTGCATCCGGAAGAGATCAAGTTGCAGGAAGAGCGCATCGCAGCCCTTGAAGAAAGTCTCCGGCAGCTCAAAGCCCGTGCCTGGATAGACGCCATCACGGCTCCTTTTGGAGGTGTCTTGCACTACCGCGATGCCTTCACGCCTTCCCTCAAAGAGAAGCGGCCCAAGTCCCGCACTTGGGAGCTGTGGCGTGCCGACAGTCTGCTGTTGCGCATCCCCATTCCGGTTTCTTGTCTGCCCCGCCTGCAACGAAAAACCAGCCTCACCCTGTATCTCCCCGACACCACCCTCGTCCTCCCCATCGAGCTACAAGCCGAACACTGGACTCCCGTCCTGCTCAACAAACGGGAAGTGGTGTACTACCTGGCCAAAACGCCCTGGTTTCCCCATCCCCAGGCCGGCGGCGTCTTCCCCTGCGCTGTTCACCTCAAAAGAGTAGGCTGGAAGCAGTATTGGAAGGAGATTTTGGGGGGAACGTGATGAGCGTGACGAACGTGACGAACGTGACAAACGTAACGCGTGACGGCCATAACCATCGCAGCCATGGCTTAGACCGGCACCCAACGCCTATCCACTTCTAAAATCGGAGTTCAAATTTGGTGAAATTGGTGAAATCGGCAGAATCGGTGGAATCGGGGGCGGTTTATCGTGTATCGTGTATCGTTGGTTTGTTGTTTATGTGTGTATTGGACGTGACAAACGTGATGAACGTGACGGGCGTGACAATCGTGACGCGTGA
>WGBN01000347.1 GCA_015494245.1 Saprospiraceae bacterium
ATATACACTAAACGTAAATTACGCGAGGCGAAGCGAGCGTAGAGCCACATTAGAGGCCGTCAGGCCTCCACATTAGGGCCGCAGGCCCCACATTAGACGCGAAGCGTCCACATTAGTACCAAAGGCCCTCTTCCCGATGGCGGAGCACCACTCCAACCCCCCGTTCCCGAAGGTGCTCTGCCAGCATCTCCGCCATAAAAACCGAGCGGTGTTGCCCTCCGGTACAACCGAAGTGGACTTGCAGGGAAGTGAAATTACGGCTGAGGTACTTGTCCACAGCTTCGTCTATCATGGTTTTGACGCGGCGGAGGAAGCGCTGCGTTTCCTCGCGTTGCAGCAAAAACTGCTGCACGGCTTTGTCCTTACCGCTCAGCTGGCGATAGGCCTCCAGGCGACCGGGATTGTCTAAAAAGCGGCAATCGAAGATAAATCCACCGCCGTGTTCATTGTTGCCGGGGCCTTCGGGCAGGCCTCGCTTGTAAGAAAAACTGCTGATATACACCTCGAGCGAAGCATCCTCCACAGCCTCTGCCGGCTGAGGAGGTGACAAAAGCTCCAGACGCGCAGGCACCTCTTCGACAGCTCTTTGCAAAGCGGCCTGCAACGCAGGAAACTCGGCCCAAAACGGAAGCTCCCCAAGCAAATAGCGCAAATTGCCCAAAGCGGGCGCTATGCTCTTGAAAAAATGGGCCTTGCCCTCTATGCGCCCCCGCAGGCCGTAGGCGCCCAACACCTGTAAAGTGCGCAGCAGAGCCATGTTCAGATAGCGCTCATGCCAGCGCTCCTTGGCAGCGTCTCCTCCCGGTAATGCGTTTGGAGCAAGACGCTCCACCCCTTCGAGGTAATAAGCAAACAAGGCCTCCCGCTGTTCCATCGGAATGCGGGCCCGCGCCTGCCACAGCAAAGAGACCACATCATAGGCAACTTCTCCCCGACGTCCGCCCTGGAAATCAATCAGGTAGAGCTGCCCGTCTTTGAGCATCAGATTGCGAGACTGAAAATCGCGATGTTGAAAATAGCGCGGCTCATCCCGTGTAAAACGCTCGGCCAAATGCTGAAAATCGCGCTCTAAAGCCGGCTCCTCAAAAGGCAACTTAAAGAGCTTCAAAAAGTAGTACTTAAAATAGTACAAATCAAATAAAACCGCCTGCCTGTCAAAAACCTCTACCGGCCAACAGAGTCCGTAGTCCAGACCCTTGCTGCCCTCAAATTGCAGACGTATCAACAAATCGAGGCTCTGACGATAAAGCGCTTCCAACTCCGGAGAAAGGGGGCGCATCCCACCTTCCCCTACGGGCAAAAGGTCAAAGAGGCGCTGATCACCGAGGTCGGTTTGCAAGTAACAGGAATGGTCTTCGCTTTGGGCATAGACCTCTGGCACAGGCAAGCCGGCTTGCCTGAAGTGCCCGGCCATGCCGATAAAAGCCCGGTTTTCCGGTAAATTTGGGTTCCACACCCCTATGGCCGAAAGCTCACCGGCGCTCAGGCGATAGTACTTTCGGCCGGAGCCGGAGGCCGGCAAAGCCGTGATGACCAAATCTTCCTCTTCATAGGAACGACCCAAATCGCCACACCAGGAGCGAAACAACTCGCTCAAAGTCTCCAAAGCCCGACCCTCTTTTTGAATTGCTGGCATGGGAAGTTCAAATTTCAGTAGTGCTGCGTTCCATGGTTTTCCAAAGGAGGTCTTTCAGTTCCATCAACCCCTCTCCGGTAACGGCAGAAAAGAAAACATGTGGAACGCCTTTCGGCAAATCCGGTTCGATGAGCGTGCGCAGTTCTTCGTCTATGAGATCGCTCTTGCTGATACCCAGCACGCGGGGTTTGTGCAGCAACTCCTCTTTGTAGGCGGAAAGTTCTTTGAGCAGAATTTCGTACTCCGCAGCGATGTCATCAGCATCGGCGGGGACGACGAAAAGCAGGGTGGCATTTCGCTCAATATGACGCAAAAAGCGCAGCCCCAAGCCCTTGCCCTGGTGAGCATTTTCAATGATGCCGGGGATGTCGGCCATAACAAAAGAGCGCAGATCGCGATAAGGGACAATGCCGAGATTGGGCACCAAAGTGGTAAAGGCGTAATTGGCAATCTTGGGCTTGGCAGCCGTAATCGAGGCCAGCAAGGTAGATTTCCCCGCATTGGGAAAGCCCACCAGCCCCACATCGGCCAACACTTTGAGTTCCAAAATCTTCCAGGCCTCCCGTCCGGGCTCGCCAGGTTGGGCATAGCGAGGCGTTTGATTGGTCGGAGATTTAAAATGCGTATTGCCCAGTCCTCCGCGACCGCCGGCCAGAAGGATGCGTTCTTCCCCCTCCTCGACGATCTCAAACTCCACCTCCCCCGTCTCGGCATCTTTCACCACCGTGCCCAGAGGCACCTCGAGGATGACGTCCTCTCCGTCTTTACCCGTCTTGTTGTTGGAAGAACCCGGCTGGCCGTGGCCGGCAATGACGTGCTTGCGATACTTCAGCGGCAGCAAGGTCCACATCTGCGAATTGCCCCTCAGGATAATGTGCCCGCCACGGCCGCCATCACCTCCATCGGGCCCACCCTTGGGGTTGCGGCGATCGCGGGCAAAATGCGCAGAACCCGCCCCACCCGCTCCGGAGCGACAGCAAATTTTTACATAATCTACGAAATTGCGTTCTGCCATATACTGCTCACAAAGAGTTCACCGGGCGATTGCCCGTGCGACTCATGCCAAAGCCTCTATCTCACCGGCCAGGCGCTCTGCGATCTCCTCAATCTCACCCATGCCGTTGATGGTGCGG
The DNA here is from genome assembly GCA_015494245.1 of Saprospiraceae bacterium. Lineage (GTDB taxonomy): Bacteria > Bacteroidota > Bacteroidia > Chitinophagales > Saprospiraceae > WGBN01. The sequence goes on from WGBN01000347.1 coordinate 2,770, forward strand.
GATTTGCCTGAAGCGGCGTAGTACTCATACACGGGCACAGTCTGCTCGCGGTAATTGCTGATGCGATTGCGAACGATCTCCTCGCTCTGGTCATCCGCACGTCCCGATTCCTTACCTCGCAACAAAATGCGACGAATGATCTCTTCATCAGGCACATCCAGAGCGATGAGAGCTGTAATCTCCTGCCCCTTGGAAGCCAGCAATTTATCCAAAGCCTCGGCCTGTGGAATGGTGCGCGGAAAACCGTCAAAAATGTATCCGGCAACCTCCGGATGCTCTTCCAACTTGTTGCGCAACATGCCAATGGTGATTTCATCGGGCACCAACTCGCCACGCTCCATATACTTGCGGGCTTCCTGCCCCAAAGGCGTATTGTTTCCCAATTCATACCGAAACAAATCTCCGGTAGAAATATGCAACAAATTAAAACGCTCTGCCAGCCTTTTTGCTTGGGTACCCTTGCCCGAGCCGGGAGGGCCAAATAAAATGAGATTGATCATTACCTTCCTGTTTGTAAGACGCAAATAGCCACAGCAAGCTACAAGACCTTCAAAAGACTTGCTCACTTCGGAAATTCCGACTTGCTGTTGGGCGAAAGGCAAAGATACAAAAAAACAATTTCACAAACAAACCGCCCTCCAAACGCCTATAAGATATATCATAGAAGACAGCCACAAACAACTCCATCCGCAACAAACTATACCAAAAGCCCCAATCCAGCAACCTCATTTAGACATTGACAAACGCCAAACGCTAAACGCTAAACACTCAACCCTAATTCACCCTCCTAAACGTCATGTACTTCGTCTTCCAGTAAGAATTTTCGTCTATGTTATCTATTACCACACCCCGCGAAGAAGTGGCGTGAATGACCACCAGCCCGTGCTTGTCATTAGAAACGACCATCGCTACGTGAAAGACCTTGCCCGTCTTAGAGCGGCGAAAGAAAACCAAATCGCCGGCACGAGCCTCCGAGCGACTGATGCGCTTACCCTCCTTCTCCTGCAAACCCGACTGATGCGGCAGATCCACATCGAAATGCTTATAAACGTAATACGTATAACCCGAGCAATCAAAGCCTTTCGGCGTAGTGCCTCCATATTTGTACTTGGTGCCCTTGTACTTTTTGGCGAAAGCCACAATCTCTTCTCCCTCATCATTACCACGCGCCCCGCCCGAAGAAGACCCGCCATCAGCAGCCTGAAAAGCCGCACAAGAACTCAGTAAAAAAGTAGAAAGGATGAAAAACAAAAATCGGCTCATGGATAAAGTTTTTTGATAGAACGCAATTATCGCTTATCTGCGTCTTCCAAAAACGGAAATTTCGCCCGAAAGCTCAGCAATTCGCTGCGGTAAAGCGTGGTGGTAAAGATGTCCTCCCTATCCGTACAGCGATAAATCTGCCTGCCGGCAAAGTCATACAAAGAGCTGTCTCCCTGATAGTAAATGTCCTTACCATCGGTACCCACGCGATTCACTCCGGCCACATAGCTGACGTTTTCGATGGCTCTGGCAGGCAACAGTGTATTCCAGGCATGACTACGGACAGCGGGGAAATTAGCCACGTAAAGCAGCAGGTCATATCTGTGCGTACTGCGGCTCCAGGAAGGAAAGCGCAAATCATAGCAAATCAATGGCAGAACGGTCCACTCGCCGATTTGTGCAAAGAGATGCCGCCTTCCGGGCGTATAGTGCTCGCCTTCTCCGGCCAGGGTGAAAAGGTGCTTTTTGTCGTACCAACTGCACGTCCCGTCGGGGCGCATCCACACCAGGCGGTTGTAGCAATACCCCTTTTCGCGGACGATAAGGCTGCCCGTGAGCACGGCCCCCAACTCTTCTGCCTGCCGGCGCATCCACTGCACCGTAGGCCCCGACATGCGCTCGGCATACTTTGCAGCCTCCATCGTAAAGCCCGTAGTAAACATCTCGGGCAGCACCACCAAATCCGTTTTGCCCTTGAGGTCTTTGAGCCTTTCGGCAAATGCTTTTCTGTTTCTCGCAGGCTTTTCCCACAACAAATCAGCTTGCACCAGACTTATGCGCAATGTATCCTCCATGTGGCGAAACTACGCAAAAAAATAAAAAGAAAGAGGGGCCTGATGCAAACTCAGGTCCCTCTCTTATGTCTGAAGGGAGCAATGCTCCGTGTAATATATGCTTTAAGCTTCCGCTTCTTCTGCCACGGCCTCTGAAGCACTTGCTGCTTCTTTAGATGCTGCCGAACGCAAGGCACGCGGCACTTCAATAATAGCCACCGGAATGCTCATCGCACTCAGAATCTCCACACCTTCGGGCACTTCAATGTCGCGCACACGCACAGACTGGCCCATCTTCAGGTGGGTAACATCTACCCAGAGATCGCCCACGAGATGCTGGGGCATCACTTTTACCTTCACCCTGCGCAGGTTTTGCTGCAACTTACCGCCCTGCTTAACGCCCTCGGCAACACCTTTAAAATGCACGGGAATCTCCACTTTCACGGGGGTGTCATCTATCAATTGGAGAAAATCTATGTGCACGATGTCTTCGCGAACAGGATGAAACTGCACGTCTTTGACAATGCAGCGATATTCCTTGCCATCAATCTTGAGTTGGGCAAGGTTAAAATCGGCCGTATAGATCAGGTCTTTTACATCCTTGTAAGTGGTTGTAAAGTGCACCACCTCTTCACCTCCGTACATCACTGCGGGGATTTTACCCTCTTTGCGCACCGCTTTGGCGGCTTTTTTGCCCAAATCCTGGCGCAATGCTCCCTGTACTTCTATCGTATTCATGCTTGTAGTCTTTGTCTATGGTTCAAAAAGGCACGCAAAGATACGACTAATTTCAATTTTCATAAGCCTTTCGGCAAATATTTTTTTGTGCTGCCGGTCATGCACTTACTCCAAAGTCAGACGCAGTTCTTCTTTCTGCTCGCCTCGGAGTAGCTCAATGCGCAATTCATCGCCGGACTGGTACTTCTCCAGTTCGAGAATGAAATCGCTGCGCGAATGTATGGGCTGCCCATTAACTGCCGTGATGATGTCGCCCAGAATGAGCTCCCCCCTGCGGTTATAGCGGGTGGCCCGAAATCCTGCACGTTCGGCAGGACTGCCATCTTCTACCTGCAAAACCAGAGCACCATCAATGCCGAGGCGATGATGTGCATAGTCTGAGGCCAGTTCAATACCGGTATAGGGCCGGCGTATCTTGCCGTACTTGATCAAATCGGGCACCACTTTGGAAACCACATCTACCGGAATGGAAAAACCAATGCCGGCGCTGCTGCCCGAAGGGCTGTAAATGGCAGAATTCACCCCAATCAACTTGCCGGAAGAATCGAGTAAAGGCCCTCCCGAATTCCCCGGATTGATGGCCGCATCTGTCTGAATGACATCCCTGATGGGAATCCCCGCCACCGACTGAATCTCCCGCCCCAAAGCACTGATCACACCCGTCGTCAGAGTCTGGTCAAAGCCATAAGGATTGCCAATGGCATAAACCGACTGCCCCACCCGCAAATTGGCTGAATGCCCCACCGGAATCGGCTTTAAAACCTCAGCCGGAGCATCAATCTGCAAAACCGCCAGGTCTTTTTCAGGCGCCTGCCCTACCAGGCTGGCCGGATAAGACTTCCCGTTGGCCAGGGTAACCATAGCCTTATCTGCACCCTGTATGACGTGGTAATTCGTAATGATGTGCCCCTGCCTGTCCCAGATAAAGGCAGAGCCCGTGCCACGCTGAACCTCAGTGGTCGAATGGGAAAAAATGTTGTAGCGAAAATTGGAAGTGGTGATAAAAGCCACCGAGACAGAAGCCTTCTCAAACAGATTGATCGTGTGTAGCTCCTCCGGTCGCAATCCGGCAACATCCTCTTCATGCATGGGAGATGCCTCTGCATCAGTATCAGCAGCAGATTCCTCATCGCTTGCTACAGAATCCGCTTCTTCTAAAGCGGCTCCACTTCCTTTCTCTTCCATCCGCTCATGCCAGGCGGCACCCAGAAAAAAACCGCCGACCAACAAGGCCATGAAAAAGACCGCACGAAAAATGGTTTTGACTTGTATGCTCATAGCAAAAGTGTTTTTGTAACAATCAATGTTAAATTCCGGGGCAAACTTAAACCTCCTCCACCTATAATCAACGCTAAACAAAAAAAAACGATATTTGCAGCGCAAAATAAATCGCTCCAAACCCAAAAAAATCAAATGCTGACCATGAAAATCAAACTCCTTCCCCTGCTGGCCCTCGCCCTCCTCCTCTCTGCCTGCCCTTCCACACCTGAACCTGAAGAAAATGCCACAGAAAAAATCACTACAGAAACGACAGACTCCTCTACCCTATCCCTGTCGGCCGACACCATCCACTACCGGTACATCACCCTGGTAGAAAAATACAAGGACTGCCCCGAAAAGCAAGACCCTGATAATTACTGCACACAGGCCTCCGCCACCTGGGTTGAGCTCACTAAAGCCGCCAGCCCGATTGTGCAAAAACGCATCAATGAAGCCCTGATTCAACACCTGCTCGCAAGCGACACCATGGTCACGGTAGAACAGGTGCTCAAAGACTTCATCCGCGAATACAGTGAGTTCGCAGAAGAGATGAAAGGCGAAGATATGGATTTTACACCCGCCTGGAGTATGGAACTCTCCCAAAAAGTCGCCTGGAATACCCCGGAAATCTTCGTAGTCGAAAACAACATCTATTCCTACTCCGGCGGAGCACATGGCGGCTATGCCTCCGGCTATCTCAACTTCTCACCCCGCACCGGCAAATTGCTCACCCTCGAAGACCTCATTGATCCCGGGAAAATGGACGCTTTCAAAAAATTATGCGAGCAGTATTTCCTGGAAAAATATCCCGAAGACGATTTCTGGTTCCCCGAAGAGGGATTTTACCTGCCCGAAACCTTCGGCCTGCTGCCCGAAGGCATCACTTTCGTCTATGCCCTCTACGAAATTGCACCTTATGCCGCCGGAGAAATTGTCTTCACTGTGCCCTACGAAAAAGCCAAAGTGTTTGCCAAGCCCTATAGCGTACTCGACCAAATAAACAAGTAAACGGGCGCAAAGAAGCTTACAGCGCTTGATTGGATTTAAATAAAGCGCTATCCATTATCTGGACTTTGCTACTTTTTTAAGGCCAAATAAAAAAGAAATCCTG
>WGBN01000348.1 GCA_015494245.1 Saprospiraceae bacterium
ACAAAGGTTTTGAATTTAGGAACTATTGGTGGAGTACGGGCAATCCGTCTTTTTTGATAGATATGTTGAAGACCCGCAATTATTACATTCCTCAATTAGAGAATTTCTCAGCTAATGAAGAAATTCTCGATACTTTTGATGTTGACCACATTGAGTTGGTTGCCTTGCTCTGGCAAACGGGATATTTGACGATTACAGGAAAAATTGAAGATGTGTTTGGCGTTGGATATACCCTGGGTGTTCCAAATAAGGAGATTAGCATATCGCTAAACAGCCTGTTTGTCACCTATCTAACCACGCAAACCACCGAAAAGATAAAACAGCAAAGACGCTTGCTGTATATGCTCCGGCATGCCGACTTAGACGGCTTCAAAGACGCCCTCTTTTCTCTTTTCGCCTCCATCCCATACAGCAACTTTACCAACAGTAAGCTTCCCGAATACGAAGGCTATTACGCGAGCGTAGTCTATGCCTATCTCGCCAGCATAGGGCTGGACCTCATCCCCGAAGACATCACCAACCTGGGCAGGATGGATTTAACCGTCAAACTCGAAGGCAAGGTCTTCATCTTTGAATTTAAACTGACAGATCAAGCTACCGGAGACGCTCTGAAGCAAATCAAAGGAAAGAGGTATTGGGAGAAATACCGGGATGCTGAAAGCATTTACCTCGTGGGCATTGAATTCAGCAGGGAGAAGAGGAATATTGTCGGGTATGAGTGGGAGAAGGTTTGATGAACGGCTGTCTGTTGTCTATTGTCGGTTAGCGGGCGAGCTTTAGCCCGCGATGCCATGCCAAAAATGTTATCTTTGTGTTTGAAAACTACAACGCAATGTCAACCCGGCCCCAAATAGCCATTGTAACCAATTCTACCTGGACGGTTTACAACTTTTGCCTTCACTTCGTCAAGCGCTTTCGTTTGGCGGGGTACAGGGTGATGGTCATTGCGCCGGTGGATGAGTACATCGAGTACTTGCAGGACAGCTATTTCGTTCGGCACATTCCGTTGCGGCATTTGAAGCAGCACGGGGTCAATCCGGCCAGGGAGTTGTTGTTGGTGCATGAATTGTATCGCATTTACCGAAAGGAGAAACCCGATATCGTTTTGCATTTTGGCATCAAGCCCAACATTTACGGCAGCCTTGCTGCGCGGCTGAGTGGCGTCCCGGCCATTTCCACGGTGATGGGTTTGGGTTATACTTTTTTGCATCCGCGTATTTTTAAGCGTATTGTATGGCCTTTGTATCGCCTTGCCTTTCGGCAAAATAAGGCCGTGGTATTTCTCAACCGCTCTGATCGCGAGCTCTTTTTGTCTGAGCATTTACTCAAGCCTTTTCAGGCGAGGCATATTGCCGGTACCGGAGTGAACATCAACTTCTTCAGGCCGTTGGCTGCAGCCCCGACGGATAAGTTTGTCTTTGTTTATATCGGAAGGCTGCTGTACGACAAAGGGGTATCGGAGTTCGTCCGGGCAGCGCGCCGGCTTAGGGCTTTGAGCCCGGAGATAGAATGCTGGATTGTGGGCGATTTCAGCTATGCCAATCAGGCTGCCGTATCGCGGGAGGAGCTTTTGAAATGGGTAGAGGAAAAGAGTATTCGCTACTTTGGCGCTACGCGGGATGTGCGGCCTTATCTGAAGCGCGCCCAGGCTTTGGTTTTGCCTTCTTATCGCGAGGGGCTTTCGCGAGTGATCACCGAGGCCATGGCTATGGCTAAGCCGGTGGTGACGACGCGGGTTCCGGGCTGTGAGGATGCGATAGAGGATGGGGTCAACGGCTTTTTGGCCGAAGCGCGCGATGCCGAAAGTTTGGCGGAAGCCATGTACAAACTCTACCTGCTCAGCCGCGATGAGCGGGAAGCTATGGGCCTGAGGAATCGCCGCAAGGTAGAGGAACTGTTCGACGAAAAAATCATCTCAGAGCAATACCTTCAACTCATCGCAGAGGTTTTGCCCGAAAGGGCTGACTTGCCCAAAACTGTCGTGTCCCGGGCCTCTCAATCCACTACCCGGAGATGACCAACTCCCGGAATTCGTATTCCTGATTGCGCAGGCGTGGCTCAAAGCCCGCTTCGCGTATGGCTTCCTGAATGCTGTTGGCGTTAAACCAATGGTCGGCGCCGGCGGCAGAGACGACGTTTTCCTCAATCATGATGCTGCCAAAGTCATTGGCGCCGGCATGCAGGGAGAGCTGGCCGATTTTTTTGCCTACCGTCAGCCAGGAGGCCTGGATGTTGATGATGTTGGGCAGCATGATACGGCTCATGGCGATCATGCGCAGGTACTCATCGCCGGTGCAGGTGTTGCGCGCGCGTTTCAGCTTTTTGAGCAGGGTGCCCTCATCCTGAAAGGGCCAGGGGATGAAGGCAAGGAAGCCTTTGGCTCCTTCCGGTTTTTCGGATTGCACCTGGCGGATGTCCACGAAGTGTTGCATGCGTTCCAGGTTGGTTTCTACATGTCCGAACATCATGGTGGCGGAGGTGGTCAGCCCGAGGCGATGAGCAGCCCGCATGACGTCTAACCACTCCTGGCGGCCGCACTTCCCCCGCGAGATGAGGCGCCGCACGCGATCGCTGAGGATTTCTGCTCCGGCACCGGGCAGGGAGTCCAGGCCGGCTTCTTTGAGGGCGCGCAGGACTTCCTCGTGGGTGCTTCCTTCCAACTTGGTGATGTGGGCTATTTCGGGCGGGCCCAAGGCATGGAGTTTAAGCCTGGGGTACAGGCTTTTGAGTTGTTTGAAGAGCTTGACGTAGTATTCCAGGCCTAATTCGGGATGATGCCCGCCCTGCAACAGGAGTTGCTCTCCGCCGAGGCGGAAGGTTTCTTCTATTTTTTGGCGGTACTCTTCGAGCGTGGTGATATAAGCCTCTTCGTGCCCGGGGCGGCGGTAGAAGTTGCAAAATTTGCAATTGGCGATACAGACGTTGGTGGTGTTACAATTGCGGTCAATGATCCAGGTGACGATGGGCTCCGGTACGCGCTGAAAACGCATGGCATTGCCCACATAGATCAGATCGGCCAGAGGGGCCTGTTCGAAGAGGAAAACGCCCTCTTCGGCGGAGAGAAACTCGCCTTGCAGTGCTCTATCCAGTAAGTCAGAAATGTTCATGGGGCAAAGATAGGTTTTTTATGCCATGTGTGTGTTAGTAGTTTGACGCCAATAGAACTTGCCTGCAGCAGGCAGGCACGGATTTCGGCAAGCTCAATCTGACAGATGACGCGGGTTTTCGCAGGTTTTAGCTTGTCTAATTTGATAGTCTGTTTTTGAGAGGCGACGGGTGACCCGAGTTTCTCTCAACTTCAATAAGCGGCTTGTTTAATGATAAAGAATCCATCTTCGCCCTGAGCCTGGTAGAGGGGCATGAGGATGAGCCCGTCGGTGGGGGCGTAGATGAGACCGTTTTGGTTGGTTGCGATGGGTTGGCCTTTTTTGACGGGTTGGAAGTTTTTGAAGCCCGGCAGCATTTTGAAGTGTTCGCCGGGTTGGATGTGATGGACGTACATGAGCTCGGCCACTTTGGGCAGGCCTTTGGAAAATTCTATGAGGAGTTTGTCGTGGCGATTTTCCACATCTTCGGCGCTCACGCAGCCGATGGTTCTCATGCAGTTGGTGATGGCGGCTATGGCGCGGTTGATGGAGAGGGTTTCGTTGTGTTGGCCGGCTTCGAAGGCTACGGGCACGCAGCGGCGGCCTATGTTTTTGTCGGTAAAGTAATGCAGACTTGTTCCCTGTATGCCTTTGAGCATGCCCATGATGACGGGGGCGTGTAGCTCTTTGGCGATGCGCAGGCTTTCGGGCTCATTGGTGGCGATGGTGAAGATGCCGCCGAAGGCCGTGGTGGTGTGGATGTCGAGCACGACGATTTTTTCGGGTTGATAGTCTTCGATTTCGGCCCGAATGAGGAGGATGTTTTCCCGCAACTCAAGATCTTCGGAATCCAACTGCTCGGGGGGTGTGTGGAGCACGCGTTTCACGTTTTCGGGCGTCCACTGTCGGTTGAGGTCTTTGACGATGTAGCGTTTTTTGGCTTGCAGTGCCCTGAGGTTGCCCCGCAGCCCCAGCAGCCGCCCTTTGAAGGAGAAGTGAGGGTTGGATAGGGGCTCTACCTCCAGCATTTTAAACATGATTTCAAGAGCCCGCACGCCGGCGGGTTCATTGCCATGCATGCCTCCAAAGCAAATGAGCAATGGGCCTTTCTCCTTTCCGGTGTATCTGCCGATGACGCGTTCTAATTGCATGTCGTTTCACTTCCGCGATTCACAATCCGGCGCGAAATTTACGGCAAGTTGCGGACATGGAGGAGGATTTAAATCGCTTCTGTCCGCTGCAGTCTAAATCAGGCCCGGGCAGTCTTATTGATAGACAGAAGCCAGTAACTTTCGATTTCCTCCCCGTCTGCGAAATTCACCCAGATAGATGCCCTGCCAGGTGCCGAGCGCCAGTTTCCCATTTGCTATGGGGATGCTGACCGAGCTGCCCGTGAGTACGGCCTTGATGTGGGCAGGCATGTCGTCGGGGCCCTCCAGCGTATGCCTGAGGCCGGGCATATCCTCGGGAGCGAGGCGCTCAAAGAAAAGCTCAAAGTCGTGTAAGACATCGGGGTCGGCATTTTCGTTGATGCAAATCCCCGCCGAAGTGTGCCGGATAAACAACTGCAAAATGCCCGTTTCGGGCAAGTCCGGCAATTGCTCCAGTACCTCTGCCGTAATCAGGTGAAAGCCCTGCGGGCGGGCCCGCAGTACAATGGGGTAGTGCTTTACCATGGGTGTTTGTTTTGAGGGGGTAAAGATATTGAATTGGTGGAAGTAGAGAAAGCGGCAGAATCGCTGAAAGCGGTAAAGTATTGCCTTTATTCTATAGTCTCCATCAGGGTTCTGAAAGCTACGAAGCGGTTTTTGTAGCGTTGTGTGTGTTCGGCCTGGAGGCGGGGGGCATGTTCTTTTTGGAATCAATTTTTACGGTAACGTTGTAAAGAATCATTTTTTTAAAGTTTAGTGTTTGGCTTTTGCGTGTTTGCCGGGTTTATACCCTTTTTATGGCGGCGCCCAATTGGCGTAGTCTTCCGTCTATGTCTTCGTAGCCGCGGTCTATTTGGTGGATGTTTTTGATGGTGCTGGTGCCTTTGGCGGAGAGGGCTGCGATGAGTAGGGCTACGCCGGCGCGGATATCGGGGGAGCTCATTTCGATGGCGCGCAGAGGAGTTTTGCGTTCCAGGCCTATGACGGTAGCGCGGTGGGGATCGCAGAGGATGATTTTGGCGCCCATATCTATGAGCTTATCCACGAAGAAGAGGCGGCTTTCGAACATCTTTTGGTGGACGAGCAGGCTGCCCCGCGCCTGGGTAGCCATGACGAGGATGATGCTGAGCAGGTCGGGAGAAAATCCCGGCCAGGGGGCATCGTAGATAGTTGGAATGGAGCCATCCATGAAGCTTTGTATTTCGCAGACTTCGGTGGCGTCTATGAGCAAATTGCCGTCTTCTTTTTGGAAGGGGACGCCCATGCGTTCAAAGATGAGGGGCATGGTGCCGAAATCCATGTCGTCTATGCCCGTGATGCGAATCTTTGAGCCGGTGGTTGCTGCCAGGCCGATGAAACTGCCGACTTCGATGAAGTCGGGCTGGATGCGGTGTTCGGCGCCGTGGAGGTTGTTGACGCCTTCGACATGCAAGAGGTTGGAGCCTATGCCTGATATGCGTGCCCCCATGCGGTTGAGCAGGCGTGCGAGCTGTTGGACGTAGGGTTCGCAGGCGGCGTTGTAGATGGTGGTTTGGCCTTCTGCAAGTACGGCAGCCATAAGTACATTGGCTGTGCCTGTAACGGAAATCTCCTCCATCAACACGTACTTACCTTGGAGTTTATCTGCACGGATGTAGTAGCGGTTGTTTTCCTTGTCATATTCAATCTTCCCTCCCAGCTGTTTCAAACCGGTGAAGTGGGTATCCAGTCTTCTCCGGCCTATTTTGTCTCCGCCGGGCTTGGGTATCTGTACCCGGCCAAAGCGCGCAAGCAGGGGGCCCATGAGCATGACGGAGCCGCGTATTTTGCTGCCCTGCTGCCGGTATTCGGGTGAGTGGAAGAAATCCAAATCGAGTTGGTCGGCTTGAAGGATGTAAGTATCGTGAGCTGTGCGCTCAACTTTGACACCCAGCCCCCGGAGCAGTTGGATAAGCCTTTGCACATCGAGGATGTCGGGCACGTTGGAAATGGTAATCGGCTCATCGGTGAGCAGGCAGGCGCAGAGTACCTGGAGGGCTTCGTTCTTGGCTCCTTTGGGTGTGATGGAGCCGCTTAAGGCATGTCCTCCCTCTACGATAAAAGTGTTTGTCATTTGGGTCTGTGGCGTTTTCTCTGAGTGGGAAAGCATTTGCCCCCTGCCTGGTTTACAAGCAGGGGGCAAATTTTTATTTGTTGCCGAAGGGGTCTCCTTCGGAGTATCGCACTTCAACGGGTGCGCCGAGGTGGATGATGCGCACTTCGGTGCGGCGGTTGTACTGATGCTCTTTTTCGGAGCATTTGACGCCATCGGTGCAATGGTTTCGTATCTGGCTTTCGCCCATGCCTTTGGCGCTGATGCGATCGGGCGAGATGCCTTTGCTGACAAGGTATTGTTTGGCGGAAGCCGCTCTTTTTTCGGACAATTCCTGATTGTACCTGGTGCTGCCTCGGGAATCGGTGTGTGAAGTCAGCTCTATGCGCATTTCCGGGTATTGCTTCATGAGGGCAGCGAGGGCATCCAGTTCGCGGGCTGCTCCGGAGCGTATGGCGGATTTGTCGAAATCGTAGTAGATGTTTTCGAGCACGATGAGGCTGCCGGTGTGCAGGGGCCCGGAAAAGGGATTTTCTTCGACGGCGCCCAGGTTGATTTTCATGTGGACGGGTTTGTTGAGGTCTATTTCGCCTTCCGTACTCATCTGAGAAGCGCTTGCCTGGAAGCCCTCTTTTTCGGCGGTGATCTTAAAGCGGCAGTGGGTGGGCAGGCAGAGTTCAAATTCGCCATCAATGTTGGTGCGGATGTATTGTTCTTCTCCGGAGGATTCATTGGCGATGTGCACTTTGGCGTAGGACACGGGCTCGCCCTTGTCGGAGCTTACTTGTCCCAGTACAGTTACGCATTGGCTTTCTTCGAGGGGTACGCGTATGTTTTGGGGGCCTTTCTCTCCGATGGTAGAGTATTGTAGTTCGCGTGTTTTATAGCCCGGGCAAACGGCGATGATGAGGTAGTCTTTTTCGGCCTGGAGGTAGGTGATGGCTTCGCCATTGGGGTCGGTACGCAGGCTGGGTTCGCCGAGGCGGGCAGCGCTTTTGCGGCTGAGGGTGAGTTCGAGCTGATCGGGATTGTCAATAGAGGGTTTGACTTCTACCTCATAGGCTTCATTGCCGCGTATGAAGCCGTCTTTATCGCGCTCGAAGACGTATATGGCAGCATTGGGGATGCGTTCGTTGGTCACTTCATTGTAGGAGACAATTTTGGCAGGCAACTCCAGGTTGAGGTTGAAATAGCTCAAACCACGCGTGAGGCGCACCTGATAGATGTCGTCTTTGCCATAGCCCCCTGCGCGATCGGAAGAGAGGAAGCCGAGTGTTCCTTCAGGATTCAGGATGAAGCCGAAGTCGTCGCGTGGAGAGTTGAGAGGTTGCCCCAGGTTGCTGACTTTGCTCCACTTGCTGCCGCTGATGTTGACCATGAAGAGGTCCAGCCCCCCCATGCCTTTGTGGCCATCGGAAGAGAAAAAGAGGATGCCGCTTTCGTGCATAAACGGGAAAACTTCGTTGCCCGCCGTATTGATATCCGGGCCGAGGTTGATGGGCAGAGACCAGGCATCGCCTACTCTTTCGGACATGTAGAGGTCGAATTTGCCATAGCCTCCGGGCATGTCGGAAGAGAAGTAAAGGCGGTTGCCGTCGGGAGAAAGGGTGGGGTGCATGCAGGAGTATTCATCGCTGTTGAAGGGCAGTTCGCGCACATTTTCCCAGTCAAATTTGCCTTTGGTAGCTTCGTATATTTTCAAATGCGAGATGCCCTTTTTGTCGGATTGGCGCACTCCTTTGTTCATGTTGTTGCGGGTAAAGTAGAGTTTATCCCATGAACGGTTGAAGGAGACCGGGCCTTCGTGCACCTGAGAGTTGAGGTTGATGGAGAACTCCTGGGGCTTCATGGGCATGCCTTCGAGGTCGAGTTCGGCGTAGTAGAGCTCAAAGAAGGTTTCACCCGTTTTGGGGTCCACGGCTCCGCTGGTACGGCGGGAGGTTACATAGACGATGCCGTTTTGGTAAAAAGCGGGAGAAAACTCCAGATGCTCTGTATTGATGAGCGCGGCATTTTTGATGATGATTTGATTGGGCTCTTCGCCTTTTTCATAAAGTTTTTCCTTAGATTTCGACTTAGAACTTTTTTGTTGAGCATATATGCCTTGCGGCAAATGCAGTAGCGCGAAGAGGAGTGTGAGCAAAAAGAACAGCTTGTGATGATTTTTCATAGGGGAATCGTTGTGGCGTAATTCAGTTTTGTGCGTTACAAAGATAGGAGGTATCCTTAAAACTTTAGGGCAGGGTGCTTTTTGCAGGTGTTCTAAGTACAGAAACAACGCCGGATATGCGTTTAAAAGTGTATTTATGCAATGCTTTTGGATACATGTAGGCCATGCGGGGCGTCCTTACCTGTCTCTTATACACATCTGACGC
>WGBN01000349.1 GCA_015494245.1 Saprospiraceae bacterium
ACAAAGGTTTTGAATTTAGGAACTATTGGTGGAGTACGGGCAATCCGTCTTTTTTGATAGATATGTTGAAGACCCGCAATTATTACATTCCTCAATTAGAGAATTTCTCAGCTAATGAAGAAATTCTCGATACTTTTGATGTTGACCACATCGAGTTGGTAGCCTTGCTCTGGCAGACGGGATATTTAACGATTACCGGAAAAACGAATGCTCCTTTTGGCGTAAAATACACCTTGAATGTCCCAAACAAAGAAGTACAAACATCTCTAAACAACCTTTTTATCAACTACCTGACCGAGCAGATAACAGAAAAACTTAAATTTCAGGACAGGCTGTATGAGATGCTCGACAAGCCTGATTTAGACGGCTTCAAAGATGCCCTCTTTTCGCTCTTTGCTTCTATCCCCTACAGCAACTTTACCAACAACAAGCTCCCCGAATACGAAGGCTATTACGCCAGCGTAGTCTATGCCTACCTCGCCAGCATAGGGCTTGACCTCATCCCCGAAGACATCACTAACCTGGGTAGAATGGATTTATCAGCCAAGCTCGAAGGTAAGGTGTTTATCTTTGAGTTTAAACTAACGGAACAAGCTACCGGAAATGCTCTGAAACAAATCAAAGAGAAGAGATATTGGGAAAAATACCAGGACGCTGAAAGCATTTACCTGGTTGGCATTGAATTTAGCCGGGAAAAAAGGAATGTTGTCGGGTATGAGTGGGAGAAGGTTTGATGGGTGGTTGTCTGTTGGTGAAATCGGTGAAAGCGGTTGAATCGGTTGAATCTGTGTCAATCTGTGTAATCTGTGATTCTGACGAAGAGCGTGATTGGCGGTTTTTCTCATTGTAGAGACGCAATGCATTGCGTCTCCACAATGAGAAAGAAACGGGCATTCTCCATTCTCCATTTTCCCTATCTTTACCTCATGTGGAAGCACCTCCTTCTCTTCCTCCTGCCCCTTTGTCCTGTGTTGTTGCCGGCGCAGCCGCCCGAGCGTTTGCCCGGGCAAATCCCCGGGGATGCAGGTTTGAAGCGGGAGGACTTTGGGCGCATCAGCATTCCCTTTGAGTATGAGAACGACCTCATCATCTTGCGCGTGGTGTTTAACGGCAGCTTTCCGCTGCGTTTTATTTTTGATACCGGCTCGGAGCAGACGGTCCTGCTCAAGCGGGAGATTACCGACATCTTGCACGTTCCCTATGTCAAGCGGCTGCCTATTATCGGGTCGGATATGCATAAGGATTTGTACGCCCTGGTCATCCGCAACATTCATTTGCGCATAGATGAGCTGAATGTGGCCAACTACTCCATGCTGGTGCTGGAGGAAGATTACTTCAGTTTTGAGGAAGCTACGGGCGTAGAGGTGCAGGGCATTCTCGGAGCGGCGGTTTTCGACAAGTACGTCGTCAAGATTGACTATCGCAGCAAAATGCTGACGCTCATCCGGCCGGAGTACTTTAAGCCGCCGAAGAGCTTTGCAGAAATGGACCTGCGCATTTCCCGCCGCAAGCCTTATGTGGATGTTGCGCTTCAAATGTCCGACAGCAGCCGTGTCAAAAAACACCTTTTGTTGGATACGGGCGCCGGACTGCCTTTGCTTTTGCATTATCGTCGCGACAGCTCTTTCACCCCTCCGGAAGACTGGCTGCCGGCCAACATCGGCCAGGGCCTGGGAGGCTATCTCGAAGGTTATGTAGGGCGTATAGGCACACTTGAACTGGGCCCTTACTCCTTAGAGCAGGTGCTGGTCAATTACCAGTTCCTTTCAGAGACGGCGGACACCTCTTACCTCAACATGCGCGAGGGCATACTCGGCAACCAACTCCTCCGGCGGTTTACCGTCATCATTGATTATCCCCATAAAAAACTCTACCTGCGCCCCAATCGCAGTTTTAAAACGCCCTTCCGCTACGACAAAAGCGGCCTGGTCATCATGGCCGGAGGGAAGTCGCTGACCGAGTTCGTAGTGAAAGCCGTCGTCCCCGGCTCTCCTGCAGCCGAAGCAGGCATCTTGCCGGGAGACCGCCTCAAAT
>WGBN01000350.1 GCA_015494245.1 Saprospiraceae bacterium
CACCAATTCTGCCGATTTTACCAATTTCCCCAACAGACAACCGGCAGTGAGGCCGGCTCGGGGGTCCTCCTTTGTCGGCCTGCCTGCCGGTGCCCCGGCAGCAGGCAGGCACCCCGATCCTTTCGTTGATTAAGACAACCGCCAACGGACAACCGACAACGGACAACCGACAACCCACAATTCCCTATCTTTACCCCATGAAAATCCTTTCAGTCGAGCAGATACGGGCCTTAGATGCCTATACCATAGCTCACGAGCCCATTGCTTCTGTGGATTTGATGGAGCGGGCTGCGGGGGTGTTTGCGGATTGGTTTGCGGAGAAGTTTCCGGATGTGGACAGGCCTTTGTACGTCATTTGCGGAAGCGGGAACAACGGAGGGGACGGGCTGGCCGTGGCCCGCATCCTGGCGCGGAGGTATTATTCACCTCAGGTGATTCTCTGCCGCATAGGGAGCCGTTTGTCTGAAGATTGTGAGGTCAATTATCGCCGCTTGCGCGAAATGCAAAGCGTGCCTTTGACGGAGTTGGGAAAGGGCGGGAAGCTCCTGCAGGCGCAGGGGGATGCATTGGACCTGAAGGCGGGGGGCATCCTCATAGATGCCGTTTTCGGCTCCGGGTTGAACAGGCCTGTGGAGGGTTATTGGGCGGAATTTCTGGAATGGATGAACGCCTATCGGGGGCTGCGGGTCTCCATTGACATGCCCTCCGGTTTATTTGCCGAAAGGCCAACGGACAGCCTCAGTATCCGGGCTGATTACACCTGGACTTTTGAACTGCCCAAGCTGGCTTTTTTTCTGCCCGAGAGCGGAGAGCGGGTGGGGGAGTGGGAAGTGCGCTCCATCGGGTTGAACCGCGATTTTATCGCCAAGGCAGAGACGCCCTGGCATTATTTGACGGAGGCGAATTTGCAGCCGCTTTTGCAGAAGCGCCGGCGCTTTGCGCATAAGGGGCATTTTGGCCATGCCCTGCTGGTGGCGGGCAGCTATGGAAAAATGGGGGCGGCCCTGCTGGCCGGCCGGGCTGCGCTGCGGGCGGGAGCCGGACTGCTGAGCATTCACTTGCCGCGTTGCGGGTATGAAATTGTGCAAGAGGCTTTTCCCGAGGCTATGGCTTCGGTGGATGCGCATAAATATGTCTTTTCGCGTGTACCTTCGGTGGAGAAATACAGCGCCCTGGGCATAGGGCCCGGTTTGGGGACGAATGCAATTACGCAGCGCGCTCTGCTGAGCCTCCTGGAAAGCGCCCGCGAAAAGCCCCTGGTGTTGGATGCCGATGCGCTGAATATGCTGGCCGAGTTGCCGGAGCCTCCTTTTGCCGATGAGGGCAAACAGTGGGGAGGCATTGTGCTGACGCCTCATCCCGGTGAGTTTCGGCGGCTGTTTGGCGATTTTCCGGATGCTTTTGCGCGGCTTGCTTTTCAGCGGCAAATCGCTTCTGAATGGGGCGTTACGCTGGTGCTGAAGGGCGCTTATACCTGTGTGGCCCTGCCCGACGGCAGTGCCTGGTTTAACAGTACCGGCAATCCGGGTATGGCGACGGCGGGTAGCGGCGATGTGCTGACGGGGATGATCACGGGGCTGTTGGCACAGGGCTACCGGCCCGAGCTGGCCGCTCTGCTCGGGGTCTGGCTGCACGGCAAGGCCGGAGACCTGGCCGCCGAAGAACTGGAACAGGAATCCCTGCTGGCGGGAGATCTTGTGAACTACATTGGAAAAGCCTTTAAAGCACTTCGCTCATGGGAAAGAAACGCATAGCTGTTCTGACCGGCGCCGGCATCAGCGCCGAGAGCGGACTCAGCACCTTTCGGGATTCGGGGGGGCTGTGGGAGAAGTACGATATTACAGAGGTGGCCACGCCCGAGGCCTGGGCTGCCAACCCCCGCCTGGTACTGGAATTTTACAACCAACGCCGCCGCCAGCTCAGGGAAGTGCAGCCCAATGCCGCCCACAAGGCCCTGGTCGAACTGGAAGAACAGTACGAAGTGGATGTCATCACCCAAAACGTGGACGACCTGCACGAGCGCGCCGGCAGCAGCCGCGTCTTGCATCTGCATGGCGAGCTGCTGAAAGTGCGAAGCACCGCCGATCCCTCTTTGATCTATCACTGGACGGAGGACCTCCATTGGGGAGATTTGTGCGAGCGAGGGAGCCAGTTGCGTCCGCATATCGTTTGGTTTGGAGAGGCCGTGCCGCTACTGCCCGAAGCTGCCCGCCTGGTCAGCCTCGCAGACATCGTGATGGTGGTGGGCTCTTCCATGCAGGTCTATCCCGCAGCGGGCCTGGTAGGCATGGCAAAAGCGCAGGCTCCGGTCTATTACATAGACCCCCGCCCGGCGCTCAACTACGAACTGTCGGGCCGGCAGAAACTGCAAGTGCTCGCCGAATCGGCTACGGCGGGGGTGAGGAAGGTGGTTGATGAGTTGTTGAAAAAGTGAGATTATGCATTACCCGAAAGACACTTTGGTTGCAGGCTGTATAAAATTACGAATAGGTCGTGATAGAACGCGGATGACGCGGGTGACGCGGATTTCCGCGGGTTTTAAGTTGGTTTAACTTGACAGTTGGTTTCTAATGGAGGCGGGTGGGTTACTGTATGTAAACAGGGCAGATACACAGGTCTGTCCCTCCAAAAAAAAACTAAACACTAAACCCTCAACTGTAAACAGTAGACTAAAAAAACGCTAAACACTAAACGCTCAACGCTCAACCCTCAGCTCCCACAACTCAAACAATCCGGGTCATCCAGTTTACAGGCTTTGACTTCGGTGTTTTCCAGGTCTTTGGCTGTAACGCGGTTTTTCTGGAGTTTTTGGTCTATGGTAAACTTGATG
>WGBN01000351.1 GCA_015494245.1 Saprospiraceae bacterium
CAGCTACGGAGGTGTCTATTTCATGGCCTATGCCGGTGATGACGGGCAGAGGCATGTCGGAAATGGCTTTGGCGATGGCGTAGCTGTCGAAGGCCATGAGGTCGGTGCGGGAGCCGCCGCCGCGCAGGATGAGGGCGGCGTCGAACTCGCGTTTTCTTTTGGCGATGTGGCGCAGTTGGGCGCAGACTTCCGTTTCGGTGCGCTCGCCCTGTACGGCTGTGGGGAAGAGGGTGATTTGAAAGCGGTAGCCGAGGGGATTGTTGCTGACTTGGTGGACGAAGTCTTTGTAGCCGGCTGCCTCGGGCGAGCTGAGCACGGCGAGGCGCTGAAGGACAAAGGGCAGGGCTATGTCGGCGTTTTTTTCCAGGCGGCCTTCCAAGGCGAGTTGCTCGATCGTTCGTTGCTTTTTCAGGGCGTTTTGGCCGAGGGTGAAGTCGGGGTCCAGGTCCTCGACGATGAGTTTGTAGCCGTAGCGCTCGTGGAAATCCACTTTGATTTTGATGCGCAACTCAGCGCCCGGATTGAGGATTTGTTCTAAGGTGTGATAGCCGTAAAGCTTGGCCAGTTGGCGGTAGCGGTTGTTCCAGATGATGCCGGAAGCCTGGGCTATGGGAGCGCTGTCCTCATCGTTTTGTTGAATGAACTCGAGGTAAAAATGCCCCCGCGACTCCCGCACTTGCGATAACTCGCACTGTATCCAGAGCGGCTCCTCAAAATTGAGCAAAAGCACGCGCCGGACGTACTCGTTCAGTTCGTAAAGGGTATATGTGGTTTCGTCCACACTCATATTATATGATCAGCATGGCATCGCCGTAGCTGAAGAAGCGGTATTCCTCCTTGATGGCCACGTCGTAAGCATGGCGAAGCAGTTCTTTGCCCGCAAAGGCAGAGACCATGATGAAGAGGCTCGACTTCGGCAGGTGGAAGTTGGTCACCATGCTGTCGGCAATGCGAAATTCGTAGGGCGGGAAGATGAAGAGATTGGTCCAGCCCTCAATGGGTTTGAGGAAGTTCTCCGCCGATACGCCCGTTTCTATGGAGCGCATGGAGGTCGTACCTACACTGCAAACGCGCCGGCCTTCCCTTTTGGACTTGTTGACGATGTCGGCAGTTTCTTGCGTGATTTTGATGTACTCGGCATCCATCTTGTGCTTGGAGAGGTCTTCTACTTCGATGTTGCGGAAAGTGCCCAGGCCGACGTGCAGGGTCAGTTCGGTCATGTTGATGCCCTTCAGCTCAAAGCGCTTGAGCAGCGATTCACTGAAGTGCAGTCCGGCAGTCGGAGCTGCTACGGCTCCTACTTCTTTGGCATAGACGGTTTGATAGCGCTCTTCGTCTATGCTTTTGGGCGAGCGCTTGATGTAGGGTGGCAGCGGAATGTGCCCCAGGCTGAAGAGCTCCTGGCGAAACTCCTCTTCATCTCCATCGTAAAGAAAGCGAATGGTGCGCCCGCGGGAAGTGGTGTTGTCAATGACTTCTGCGGCGAGGCGCTCGTTGCCCTGGTGATCTACAAAGTAGAGCTTGTTGCCCACGCGAATCTTGCGTGCGGGATCTACCAGCACATCCCAGAGCTTGTGGCGGGCATTCAGCTCGCGCAGCAGGAAGACTTCTATGGACGCGCCCGTTTTTTCTTTTTTGCCGAAAAGGCGGGCCGGAAAAACTTTGGTGTTGTTAAAGATAAAAGTATCCCCTTCATCAAAGTAGTCTATGATATCTTTAAATATTTTGTGCTCAATTTCGCCCGTATCGCGATGCAATACCATGAGGCGGCTCTCATCTCGGTTCTCAGCAGGATATTCGGCAATGAGCCTCTCCGGCAGTGTGAAATTGAATTGTGACAGTTTGGTTCTCATAAGAAAAGACCTTGGCTCTTGAAAGGGTTGAAAACAGCGCACAAAGGTACGGAATTCTTTCCACATGTAGAAACTCTTAAGTGCCATAAAAGTTGAACTTTTCAAGCGGTCTGTGGGCCTGTACTTGTTTTGGTATAAGCAACAGGCGCTTTCATCGAAGGAATTTTGCAGTGGCAGTGGTGGGCTTATCTTTGTGATATATTCAAAGGCTCATTAAATTTTGAGGTGAAACTATGTCTTGGGAGGCCAAGGGCTGCGCGCTGGTGGGTGAGCGCAGCCGAACTCGCCCCCGGCCTCTAAAGGGGTGGGCTGCCCGCGCGTTTTTTGGGAAACAGGTCGCCGAGTTGAGAATGAACTATTGAGCCTCAAAAGCATATTCAGATGGAAGAAAGAGAGCAGCATTTAAAAAGTGGGTTATCGCTTTACAGCCGTTTGAGGCTTTGGCTGCGCATTGCTCATGAGAGCGTTTTGCAGGCATTGGGGCAGTTGCGAAGCAACAAGCTGCGCACTTCGCTCTCTTTGCTGGGCGTGTGCATCGGCATTTTTTGCATCGTAGGTGTGCAATCGGCTGTGAGCTCCTTAGAATCCAGTGTGCGCGACAGCTTCAGCAAGCTGGGCGATGATGTGATTTACGTGCAAAAGATGCCCTGGACCGACGACCCCCACACCAATTTCTGGAAGTACATGCGCCGCCCGGACCCCTCCTACAAGGATTTGCTGGCCATCCGCGAGCAGGCCTCTTCGGTGGGGCTGGCGGACTATCACGCTTTCATAGGCACAAAAACGCTGAAGTATCGCTCCAACAGCGTCTCCGGTGCTTTCGTGCTGGCTGTTACCTATGAGGCAGAGAAGTTGTTTTCCATAGACTTTTACAAGGGTCGCTACTTCCAACTGGCTGAATACGAGCAGGGGATGAACAAGGTGGTGTTGGGCTACAAAGTGGCAAAAGAGCTGTTTGGAGACTTGGAACCCGTGGGCAAAAAGATCAAAATGCTGGGCCAACGCTTTGAAGTGGTGGGCGTGGTGGCGCCTTCGGGTGATGATCTGGTACAGATTATGAACTGGGATGAGGCGGTCATTTTGCCTTTTGAAACGGCTCGCAAGGTGACTAATGTAGAGCGCAAAACTTTCTTCGGCTCGGTGGTCATCGTCAAGCCCAAAGAGGGTGTGCCCTTAGAAAAAATGAAAGAGGAGGTGCGGGGCATCTTGCGTGCGCGCCGTCATCTCAAGCCCTTGGAGGAAGACAATTTCGCCCTCAACAACGTATCGGTCATTGCTTCTTTTATGGATAGTTTTTTCGGCGTGCTGAACAGCATTGGTCTGATTGTCGGCGGCTTTGCCATGTTTGTGGGTATGTTTTCGGTGGCCAACATCATGTTTGTCTCCGTCAAAGAGCGCACCCGCCTGATAGGCATCAAAAAGGCCATCGGCGCCAAGAGTTTTTTCATCCTTTTGGAGTTTTTGATTGAGGCGGTAATGCTCTGTTTAATCGGCGGCGCCATGGGGCTTTTGTTGGTGTTCCTGATTTTAAAGTTGTTGTCGGGCATGATGCCGTATGATATTTACCTTTCGGCAAATAACATCCTGTTTGGTCTCGCGCTTTCTACAGTTGTGGGAGTGTTGTCGGGTATCATACCGGCCCTGCAAGCAGCCCGCATGGACCCCGTGGTCGCTATGCGGAAATAGGCTGGCAGGCTCTCAGGTACATCTGTATGGTATTTCTCAAACCATAGTATAGGGCATCGCAGATGAGGGCCTGTCCTATGGAGACTTCGAGTATGTGCGGAATTTCTTTCAGCAAAAAAGGCAGATTTTTGAGGTTGAGGTCGTGTCCGGCATTGAGGCCGATGCCGATCTCTTTGGCAAAGGCGGCAGCACGCCGGTAATCTGCCACGGCTTTTTCGGGATTTTCCGGAAACTGCTCTGCATAAGGCCCGGTGTAAAGCTCCACGCGGTCGGCGCCCACGGCTTTGGCGCCTTCGATCATCTTCTCAACCGGGTCAATGAAGAGGGATACGCGTATATCGGCTTGGTGCAGTTGTGCGATGATGTCGCGCAGGAAGCCTGCATGAGTCAGCGTATCCCAACCGTGGTCGGAAGTCAGCGCATCGGGTGCATCGGGCACCAGCGTACACTGGTCCGGCCTGTTGTCCAGCACCAGTTTCATAAAGCGCTCCGTAGGATTGCCCTCTATGTTGAACTCCGTAGAAACAATCTGCTTCAACAGGGGCACATCGCTGTACCGTATGTGCCGCTCATCGGGCCTGGGGTGCACGGTAATGCCCTCGGCTCCAAAAGCCTCGCAGTCTTTGGCTACCTGTATGAGGTCGGGCAAATTTCCTCCGCGGGCATTGCGCAGCAAAGCCACTTTGTTGATGTTGACGCTTAGGCGGGTGTGAGGCATGATGATTTTGTTTTTGCTTGGGGCAAAGATAGGAGTTTCTGTGTTGTCGGTTGTCTGTTGGTGAAATCGGGGGAATCGGTCCAATCTGTGTCAATCTGTGTAATCCGTGATTCTGAGGATGAAGGTGTATCGCGGTAAACATTTTTATCATTGTAGAGATGCAATGCATTGCGTCTCTACAATGATAAAAATGTTTACCATTCCCCATTCATTTTCGTATTTTGCGCATCTAAAAACCCGAACGCATGAAACATCTCTTTATCTTCATAGCGCTGGCGGTGGCGCTGCAGCAGTGTACTACCGC
>WGBN01000352.1 GCA_015494245.1 Saprospiraceae bacterium
GATAAACTATAAACATTAAACCAACATCCATCCCGATTTAACCAATTCCACCAATTCCACCAATTTCACCGACAAAAAACGGCGAGGGCAGACACATCGGTCTGCCCCTACTAAACCCTTTGAAACGACTCCACCACATAAAGAGGCCTCTGCTTGATTTCCTGGTAGATGTTAGACAAATAGATGGACATGATGTAGAGGATGAGGAAGGTCATGGCGAAGAAGGCGGAGATGAGCACGACGAGGAAGGTCCAGCCGCTGACGGCTTCCTGGGGCGTGCCGAGCAGGTCTTTGCCGATGAACTTTACGCTGAGGGCATTGGCTGTAACGAGGATGAGAAAGCCCATGGCGAAGAGGAAAACCCGCAGCAGCATGGCGCGCAAAAAATGGGTGTAGGAGGTGATGCTGAGCAGGGAGTTGTGAATTTGCTCGCGCAGGGGTGTCTTGCGGCGGTCTATGGGGACGGAGGTGTTTAAGGACGTGGAGCGGTAGCCCACGAGGGAGTAGATGGCCTTCATGAAGGGCAGTTTTTCGCGCAGGCGCAGCAGGGCATTCAGGGCGCGGCGGGAGATGATGCGGGTGTCGTGTGCGAGCGGGTCAATGTCGAGCTCGGAGTAGCGGCGCATGATGTGGTAAAAGAGGCCGTAGAGCAGCCGTTGTGAGAAGCGGGCTTTGCGCGCCGGTGCCCGGAAATAGACGATGTCGTAGCCCTCGCGGGCTTTTTCGTAGAGGGCGAGGATGGGGTCTTTGCTTTCTCCTGCAGGCTGTTGCTCGCGGGCATCGAGGAAGGCGTTTTCCAGCAAGACCGTGTAGTCTCCATTGGCTCGGTCGAAGCCGGCCAGCGCTGCGTGGTGGTGATTGGTCTTCCGGGCCAGATGGATGAGGTAGAGGCCGGAGCGCAATTCTTCTTCCAGTTCGTCAAATACCCCTTCAAGCTGCCGGCGGTCGGTATTGTTCACCAGGATGATCTCCCAGTGGGCAAAGCGCCCTTTCAGCGCCCCGTAAATCGCCCGAAGCCGCCCGGGAAGTTGCTTCCAGTCGGATGCTTCGTCTAAAATGAGTACGATGGAGAGAAAGCTGTTGTTCATAGTTCAAAGGTACAAACTCAAAAATTAAAAAAAAGCATTATCTTGCCCCGTTAAATGATTAAGAGATTCACCATATATCATCAGCACGATTCCAGCGACTGCGGCGCTGCCTGTTTGCGCATGATTGCGCGGCACTACGGGCGCTATTACTCGCTGGAGCACCTGCGCCGCCTGGCGAACCAGGGCAGGGAAGAGGTGAGCCTTTTAGACATCAGCGATGCGGCCGAGAAAATCGGCCTGCGCACGCTGGCCGGCAAAGTTACTTATGAGCAATTGGCCCATGAGCTGATTTTGCCGGTCATCGTACACTGGCGACAAAACCACTACATCGTCGTCTATGCCATCAACGACAAATACGTCTGGGTGGCAGACCCCAATCCCGAAGCGGGCAAACTGCAGATGCTCAAAGAGGAATTCCTCGACGGCTGGATCAGCGATGTCGAAGGCGATGAGCGCCTCGGCATTGTACTGGTGCTGGAACCCGGCCCCGATTTTTACTCCCAAAAGGGGCAGCTTCCGCAAAAGAATCTGCTGAAATACCTCTGGACCTATCTGCGTCCCTACAAAAACCTGCTCTGGCAATTGGGCGTGGGGCTTGGCCTGGTGCTCGTGCTGCAGGCCCTTTTTCCCTTTTTGATCAAATCCGTAGTGGATGAAGGCGTGGGGACGCTGGATTTCAACTTTGTGTTGCTGGTGCTCGTGGCCTGGCTGATTCTCTATCTGAGCAAGACTTTGGTGGAGCACGTGCGCGCCTGGATACTCACCCACATAGGCACGCGCATGGGCATCCGGCTGTTGTCGGATTTTCTGATCAAAGTCGTTCGCCTGCCACTTTCCTTTTTTGACCGCAAAAATACGGCCGATGTGCTGCGCCGCATCAGAGACAACCAGCGCATCGAGCAACTGTTGACGACCTCCAGCCTGCTGAGTCTGTTTTCCTTTGTTTCGGTTTTGATTCTCGGCGTCTTGTTGCTCTATTTCAACCTCACGGTCTTTTGGATTTTTCTCTTTGGCACGGCTGTGTATGTCTTGTGGGTCGCCCGCTTTATGCAGGTGCGCAAGGAGCTGGATTACATCCGCTTCGACCAGGCTTCCGAGAATCAGATCAAGCTGGAGGAGCTCATTCACGGCATCGAAGACATCAAGCTCAACAATGCAGAGACCGACAAGCGCTGGGACTGGGAGCGCACCGAGGCAGAGCTGTTTCGCACGAGCATGAACTACCGCAGTTTGCACCTGCGCCAGGATTTGGGCGCCCGCATCATAGACGAAGTCAAAAATATTTTCATTACCGTATTTGCCGCCAAGGCAGTCATAGACGGCCAGTTGAGCATAGGCGGGCTGCTGGCGGTGCAGTACATCGTGGGGCAATTGCAGGCGCCGATTCAACAGCTGATTTACTTCTTGCGCATGGTGCAGGATGCCCGCATCAGCCTGGAGCGCATGCAGGAAGTGCAGCAAATGGCCGAAGAAGAAAGCGCCGAAGCCCAGGCCGATATCCTGCCCGATGCGCTCAGCCTGAAAATGGTGAATGTTACCTTCAGCTACCGCCAGGGGCAGGCGGCACCGGCCTTGAGAGACATCAGTGTAGAGATTCCTTCCGGAAAAACCACGGCCATCGTAGGCTCCAGCGGCAGCGGCAAAACCACCCTGATGAAGCTGTTGCTCGGCATGTACGAGCCCCAGGAAGGCGAGGTGAAACTGGGCGAAATGCCCCTGCGCAACATCCCCTCCCGCCGCTGGAATGAGCTTTGCGGCGTGGTCTTGCAAGACGGCTACATCTTTTCGGATACCGTCGCCCGCAACATCTGCCTCGGCGAAGACAGCATAGACGAAGAACGCCTCAAATGGGCGGCACGCATCGCCAACATCCACGGCTTTGTGGAGTCTTTGCCCCTGGGTTACAACACCCGTCTCGGTGCCGAAGGCCTCGGCCTGAGTCAGGGCCAGCGCCAGCGCATCCTGATTGCAAGAGCCGTGTACAAAAAGCCCTCGCTCTTGTTCTTCGACGAAGCCACCAACGCCCTGGATGCCTACAACGAGCTGATCGTGCTGGAAAATGTGGAAGACGCCTTCCCCCATGCCACCACAGTGCTCATCGCTCACCGCCTGAGCACCGTGATGAATGCCGACTACATCATCGTACTCGAAGACGGCGAACTCATCGAACAAGGCACACACGACGAGCTGACCAATGCCCGCGGAACTTACTACCACCTTTTGAAAAACCAGTTGGAACTCGGAGCCTGACATCATGGCTGAAAAAAAACTGTTAGAACGCCGCAGCGAGGAAATTCGCGATATTCTCAGCGCCCCGCCGGCCTGGTTGGCCCGCTGGGGGACGCTGGTTGTCTTCTTAGTGTTTGTACTCATCCTCGCCATAGGCATGGTCTTTTACTATCCCGAAAAAATCACGGCAGAAATTACCCTCACCACGGCCGACCCGCCCATTCCAATCATTGCTCAGACAGACGGCTACATCAAAAAAATCTGGGTGGAGGAGGGCGACACCGTTGAGCAGGGCGCCATTCTCGCCATGATCAGCAGCACGGCGAGGTTGGAAGACGTCATCAGCCTGGAAGAAAGCCTGAAGCGCTTACAGTCTTTCGACAAAACAGCCCTTTACGAATACGAACCCCAAAAATACCTGCGCCTCGGCGAGTTGCAGGC
This sequence comes from Saprospiraceae bacterium, assembly GCA_015494245.1. GTDB lineage: Bacteria > Bacteroidota > Bacteroidia > Chitinophagales > Saprospiraceae > WGBN01. The sequence goes on from WGBN01000352.1 coordinate 3,759, forward strand.
CGACTATCGCGCTTTCCTGCGCCTGTTTCAGGAATTTTCTTTCGAACGCTCGGAATTCGACTCCGACCAGACGCGCCGCCTCAAAAGCCGGCTGAAGCGCTACCTCCGCAAACGCCAAAGTCTGCAGGACGAACTCCAAAAAGCCAATGAACGCCGCGATGCCCTGCAGCGCCAACTCGACCAATTGCAAAAGCGCTACGAAGGCGACATGGCCGATCTCGAAAAAGTCCAGACCGCCCGCGAAGCCCTGATTGACCAGGACATGAGCATCTCCCAACTCGAAGACCGCATCTTCAACCTCTCCCATGACATAGACAAAATCAAGGCCGAGATCATCGCCAGCGAAGACGGCTCGGGAGGCGATATCGGCAAGTACCAGGTGCTGCTGCAAGCCATAGCCGAGCTGGACAATCAACTCCAGGACTGGAAAAGCAAATACCTGCTCATGGCGCCCGAGGCAGGCGTGGTCTCCTTCTACAGCCTGCGCCCCGAAAACCGCTACGTACACGCCGGCGAGCGCGTCATGGCCATCGTCCCCATAGCCCGCAACAACGAGCTGGTGGGCGAAATCCTCCTGCCCGTTACCGGCTCCGGCAAAGTGAAAATCGGCCAGCGCGTCCTCATCCGCTTCGAAAGCTACCCCTATGAAGAATTCGGCATCGTCGAAGGCCGCGTTACCGGCAAAGCCCTGCTCCCCCAAAACGACAGCTACTTCGTAACCGTCTCCCTCCCCAACGGCCTGCTCACCAACAAAGGCGAAACGCTGCCCTTCCACCAACTCATGAGCGGCCAGGCCGAAATCCTCACCAATGAGAAGCGATTGGTGGACCGTCTGTTGGGTAGGTGAGGGGGTGTTGTATGGGTTGTTTTTTGCCGAAAGGCAAAAAATACTCTACACTAAAAACATACCCCCAAACCGTTAAAGAGAGGTTAGATAGATTATTTAACCCTCTAAATACATTTCAGATGAAAAAAACAGCATTTTTCTTCCTGTCTGCTCTTTTTCTGTTGTCGTGTGGTACTGATATTTACGGAAGCAAGTCCGCTGCTGATCCAATCAGCAGGGAAATTGCGTTGCCGGATTTTACGAGCCTTGTCTCTATGGGCTCTTTTGATGTGGAAATCACTCGGGGCGAAACCCAATCTGTTGTGGCGGTTGGGGATGAAAAAAGCGTAGATGCCACAGATTTTGAGGTGGCGGATGGCGTGTGTTACTTGAAGTTGAAGAAAGGTTCTCATCGCAACATTCACCTTTTGGTAAAAATTACAACGCCCAATTTGGAGTCCATTGCTTTGCAGGGCTCGGGTGATGTTGAGGTGAAGAGCCTTTATAGTGAGAGCGGCAATTTGCGTTTGAAGTTGTCGGGTTCGGGTGATGTAGTGGTGCAGAGCCTTTCGGCAAATATAGACCACCTTTCCTGTCAGATTAATGGCTCCGGAGACATTGAGTTGGCTTTGGAAAACGAATTGAAAGTGAAAACACTGGATGTACTGCTCTCCGGAAGCGGGGACATAGACTGCTCGAAAGTAATGGCAGTAACCTGTACGGTTCAATCGCGTGGCAGCGGAGATGTGCGCGTGGGTGTTGTTGACTCCCTGGAAGTAGAGAGTACCGGTGCCGGAGATGTCTATTATTCGGGCGATCCCGATGTGAAATCCAATCTTGTTGGTGCGGGTTCTTTGAAGAGAGTTTGATTTATGATTGCATTTACAGGTTTGCACGGCGAGCCGTGCAAACCTGTAACATTAGAGCACAAACCGCACCACATTTTTACTCTCCTCATCCAACTTACACCAATCTGCCATTTGGAGGCCGGGTACCCAGGCGATGCGTCCCCGGGCATCGGTCAGCACCGGAATTTTTTCCTTTTCAAAGCGGCTGAGCTTGTGGTCGGTGAAGAGGTCCTGCAATTTTTTTTTGCGGCCCTTCATGCCGAGCGGGCGGATGAAATCGCCAGCTTTCCAGGGGCGTAGCAGCAGGGGGTATTTCAGTTTGTCGGCATCTAAGCAGGCTTCGCGGGGCGTGTCGGGAAAGCTTTGGGGCGGACGGAGGTTCCATTCCATGAGGAGTTGCCGGCCGTCGGGCAGTTCGGCCGATGTTTGGCCGCGTTGAATTTCTATGTGCAGGGGGGAGTTGGCTTCCGTGCGGCTGCGGATGATCCACTTGTTGCGGTCGCTGAGCATTTCGTGGGTGGGGGAGAGGAAGATGCTCCCTGGAATGCCCTCAGCCCCTTCCAGGGCCTGCCGGCTTACGGCAGCTGAGAAGCCGAATGGCCGCAGCAGTTCGTACAAGATGGTGGCGGGAGCAGGCGTCTCCAACAGCTTTTTTTTGTCTATTTCCCAGCTTTTGCCTTTGGCTCGTAGGAGAGCACCGGGGCCTTGATGAGGTGGTTCGCCTGTGGAAGATAAGCCGTAAGCGGCCAGGGCGTGGCGATAGAGTTTTTCCGCCTCTTCCAGATTGTGCGAAGTTTGGCGAAAGCCCTCTAAAAGGCCCGGGTTGATTTGCTGCAGGCGCGGGATGATTTCGTGTCGCAGCAGGTTTCGCCGGTATTTGAGCGATTGGTTGGAGCTGTCTTCGCGCCAGGGGATGTGGTGTTGTTTGGCGTAAGCCACAATCTCCTCCCGCGTTGTTTCCAGCAGGGGCCGCAGGATGTGGCCGCGCCGGACGGGGATGCCGATAAGCCCTTTGAGGCCACTGCCGCGGATGAAGTTGAGCAGGGCTGTCTCTAAGGAGTCGTTGAGGTGATGGGCCGTGAGCAGGAAGTCAAAGCCCTGTTCTTGGAGGAGTTGCTCGAACCAGAGGTAGCGCAGTTCGCGGGCCGCCATTTGGATGGACATTTGGTGGTGTTCGGCATAGGCGGCGGTTTCAAAGGCTTTTGTAAAACAGGGTAAATCCCATTTTTCTGCTGTTTGTTGTACCAGTTCGGCATCTAAGTCGGCTTCGCTGCGCAGGCCGAAGTGACAGTGGGCCAGGGCTATTCGTCCCTGTACCAGGCCCTGCTCACGGGCTTCCTTAAAGAGGTGGGCCATGACCATGGAATCCACCCCTCCGCTGACGGCCAGCAGCAGGTCGTTCTCTGCTTGCCAGGGGGTTTTTTGTTGCAGGAAATGTAGCGTCCTTTTGAGCATGGCGGCATTTTAAAACAGCCTCCTTTTTTGGAAGTAAATGGCCAGTGCGACCGACATCAGCAGGGAGATGAGGATGAGCAGGATGAAGGCGTAGGGATTTTCCTGCAGGGGCAGGTCCACGTTCATGCCATAGAAGCTGGCGACCAGGGTGGGCACCATGAGGATGATGGTGATGAGCGTGAGGCGCTGCATGACGATGTTCAGGTTGTTGGAGATGATGGAGGTGTAGGCATCCATGGTTCCGTTGAGGATGTTGGAATACACATTGGCCATTTCCAAAGCCTGGCTGTTGTCAATGATGATGTCTTCGAACAAATCCACCAGGTCTTCATCGCGCCCGATGCCGAGATAGTCGGTGCGCTTGATCTTCATTTTGAGCAGTTCGTTGGAGTTGAGCGAGTTGATGAAATATACATAGCTCTTTTCAATGCTGAGCAATTGCATCAACTCCTTGTTGCGGCTGCTGTCGTACAGCTTTTGCTCAATGATGTTGCTTTTGCGGTTGAGTTGTTTCAGGCAGCTCAGGTAGCGAAAAACCGTCTGCTGAAAAATCTGCAAGACAAACAGCTTGTGGTCGTGCGGGTCGAAGTTTTTTACCTTATTGGTCTGAAAGCGCTCAATGACCGGATTGGGATGCGAAGAGATGGTGAAGAGGTGATCCTCTGTCAGAATAATACCGATAGGCACGGTGATAAAGATGGCATCCACTTCCTCCTCATCCACCTCATTGAGCAAAGGCGTGTTGACGACGATGAGACGCACCCCGTCTTCGGTCTCATAGCGCGATCGTTCGTCCACGTCAAGAGAGTCCGTAAAGAAATCCAGCGGAATGCCGTGGGCTTCCGCCAAATCCTGCAACTCCTCACGGCTAAAAGGAGGCTCAATGTTGATCCAACATCCCGCCTCCGGCTCGGTGAGCATGAGGAGTTCGCTGCCTTTCTTGCTGTAGTATTCGATCATGATGGGGCAAAGATAGGGTTTTGAAGGGAAAGGGAATGTGGGCGCGAAGCGCCTAATGTGGACGCTTCGCGTCTAATGTGGGGCCTGCGGCCCTGATGTGGAACGCAAGCGTTCTAATGTGGTTTTACGCTCGCTTCGCATCGCGGGGCGCACACTAAAAAGATAACGCGATGCGAAGCGAGCGTAAAACCACATTAGAGGCCGAAGGCCTCCACATTAGAACGCTTGCGTTCCACATTAGGCGCGAAGCGCCCACATTCCCTTTTCCCCTATCTTTGCAGAGCAAACCAAAACCACCTCATGACCAATCAATCCAAATCTCCCTCATCTCCCCCCTCGTTCCGCTACGAGCGCAAGTACCGCATTGAGGAGCAGGATGCCTCGAGCGTGCGGCAGGTTCTCCTGGAGAATCCCGCTTTCTTTAAGACCGCTTATCCGGACCGCTACGTCAACAGCATCTATCTGGATACGCATGACATGGCCAGTCTGCTGGAAAACCTCTCCGGCATTGCGCGGCGCACGAAATATCGCATCCGCTGGTACGGGCCTTTGAGGGAGGCTCAAAAGCCCGTGTTGGAAGCCAAGGAAAAGGCCAATATGCTGGGCTGGAAGGGCTTGCAGCCGCTGCCTTCTTTTTCGCTCGAAGGCGGTTTTGCCTTCAAGGACTATCTGCAGGAGCATCTGCCACAGTTGGCTGTCTATCAGCCCGTAGTCTTGATACGCTATCTGCGCTCTTACTACGAAGGCCTGGGCGGCAAAGTGCGGGCGACCATAGACCGCGAGCAGACTTTTTATCCCATTTTGTCAGATGGCCGCATCCCGCAACAGGGCGAAAAAGACCCCGCCGTCATCCTCGAAATCAAATACGATGAAAGCCTGGAAAATGAGATGGACTCCGTCTTCCAGGCCATTCCCTTCCGGATGACGAAAAATTCAAAGTTTGTCAATGCGCTCTTTTCGGTGGGGAGAGTGTAGAAGGGGTGGAATCGGTGGAATCGGTGAAATTGGTGGAATTGGTGAAATTGGTGGAATTGGTGGAATCGGTGGAATTGGGGGGGGCGGTTTATTGTTTAGCGTTTAGCGTTCTTTGTAGGGGCAGACCGATGTGTCTGCCCTCTCCGTTTTTTGTCGGTGGAATTGGTGGAAGTGGTGGAATCGGTGAAATCGGGAGGGGTGTTGGTTTATTGTTTAGTGTGGTGAACGTGACAAACGTGACAAGCGTGACGAACGTAACAATCGTAGCCCGGTCATGCTTGAACACGGACTTCTTAGCGTCTTAATCCCCACGATGATGGGAAACGACTTTATGTCGCTGAAATGGAAGTTGCAGGGGGAAGAAGCTCTTAGCGCTTTAGCGAGAAACGGGTGAAAGCGGTGGAATTGTAACAAACGTGATGAGCGCGTGGGAACTCACCACGGAGTTCACGGGGTTCACGGAGTGTTCACGGAGAGATCATTCTCCATGCTCTCGGGCGATGCGAAGCGAGTGCAAAATCACATTAGAGACCGAAGGTCTCCACATTAGGGCCGCAGGCAGGCCCCACATTAGAACGCGAAGCGTTCCACATTCCCAATTATTCCCTATCTTGCGGCAGAAAAAAGACCGACTCATGATCATAGGATTTCCAAAAGAACGCGACGACAAGCGGGTAGGCATGGTGCCGCCCGTACTTTCCAAGATGAGCGCTTTGGGCGTGGAGATTTACCTTGAAAAAGGAGCCGGAGAAGGGGCTTTTTACGCCGATGCGGATTATGCAGAGCAGGGCGCCAGGCTCGTTTCCCGCGAGGAAGTGCTGGCTCAAAGCGATGTAGTCATCAGCATCAGCCCTTTGCCCGAGGAGGAGTGGAGCAAGCTCAAACCGGGCGCTTTTATGGTCTCCCGTTTTGCGCCTTATTTTCACAAAGATGTGGCCGAGCGCATTGAAAAGGCCGGTTTGCGGGCTTTTAGTCTGGATATGATTCCGCGCACTACGCTGGCGCAGTCTATGGATGTGCTCTCTTCCTTTGCTTCCGTGGCGGGCTACAAGTCCGTTTTGCTGGCGGCGCATCACCTGCCCCGCTATTTCCCCATGATGATCACGGCGGCGGGCAGCATCAAGCCTGCCAAAGTGCTGGTCTTGGGCGCCGGCGTAGCGGGTTTGCAAGCCATCGCTACGGCCAAACGCCTTGGCGCCATGGTGGAGGCCTCCGATACCCGCCTCGCCGCCAAAGAAGAAGTGGAGAGCCTTGGCGGAAAATTCATTCTGGTGGAAGGCGCTAAAGACGATGCCTCCGCAGGCGGCTATGCCGTGGAGCAGAGCGAAGACTTCCTGCGCCGCCAACGCGAGGAAGTGCAGCTGCGCGCTACCAAGTCGGATGTCATCATCACCACGGCTCAGGTGCGCGGGCGCAAAGCACCTCTGCTCGTGCCGACGGAGACGGTGGAGAAAATGCGCCCGGGCTCGGTGATCGTTGACCTGGCCGCTTCTACCGGCGGCAATTGCGAGCTGACCCAGGATCGAAAAACCATTGTTCATAAAGGCGTTACCATCATCGGCAATTCCGACCTCGCTGCCGATTTGCCGCAGGACAGCAGTTTCCTCTTTGCCAACAACATCCACAATTTCGTCAAGCTCTTCATCAAAGAGGGCAAGCTGGAGTTGGACATGGAAAACGAAATCATCAAAGGGGCCTTAATCGTCTAAATGCTGCTGCGTGAAGGCACTGGTTTTACAGGAAAAAAACGTCTGGCCTGCCCTGCAGGAAGTGCCCGTCCCCACACCTTCGGAGGGCGAGGCGCTGGTGCGCATCTCTGCCGCTGCCCTGAATCATCGCGACATTTGGATCGTCAAGGGCATGTA
>WGBN01000353.1 GCA_015494245.1 Saprospiraceae bacterium
GGCAATAGACGACCCAGGTTTTTTCCGGGTCAAGTCGCTCCCATTGCCTTTGCAATTGGTCTAAGGGGATGTGCAGCCCGCCGAGATGCCCGCTGAGGCGTTCACGCTTGCTGCGCACGTCGAGCAGGGCAAAGGTACGTCCGTTTTTTTGCCATTCCAGCATTTGCCGAAAGGCTATTTCAGGAATAGAGATTTCGCAGGAAATATCGCCGTAGTCGTCGGCCAGTGCTGTGATGGGGTGGCGGCTGGTCGTGGGCAGTTGCAGCACCCGGGTTTGCATATTGCGGCTGTCTAAGAGAAAGAGACGGGCATCTAAGGGCTCGCCTATGCCGGTAATGAGCTTGATGATTTCATTGGCCTGGATGCTGCCGATGATGCCGGTGAGTGTGCCGAGTACGCCGGCTTCCGCACAGTTGGGGATGCTTTCGGGTGGCGGCGGCTCGGGGTAGAGGTCGCGGTAATTGGGCCCGCGGCTGCCATCGGGGCGGGGGAGGTTGAAGACGGAGACCTGCCCCTCATAGCGGAAAACAGAGGCGTAAACGTTGGGTTTCCCCAACAACACGCAGGCGTCATTGACGAGGTAGCGGGTGGGGAAGTTGTCGCTGCCGTCGGCTACGAAATCGTATTGGGCGAGTAAGTCCGGGGCATTGTTTGCCGAAAGGCGAAAAGGGTAAACTTCCGTCTTTACTTCGGGATTGAGCTGCTGCAGGCGCCTGGCCGCCAACTCGGCCTTGGATTGGCCCTCGTCTTCACCGGTGTAGAGAATCTGACGCTGCAAATTGCTCATGGCGACTACATCCCCGTCCACAATGCCGATGCGTCCCAACCCCGCCGCCGCGAGATAAAAGAGCAACGGACTGCCCAGCCCGCCGGCGCCGACCACCAATACGCTGCTCTCCCTCAGCTTCTGCTGCTCGGCAGGACCAAAATCGGGCAGCGCCAAATGCCGCTTGTAACGCTCATCGGGTGAGGACTTGCTCATCATAAGGCAAAGATAGGAAAAAGAGAGCAGGCGCAGCTTGATGAATCTTTTTCAAAATTTTATTTACCTTTGCCTCCGGTCGCGCGGTTTCCGGGACAAAATTGAAGCTGCTATTGGCAAATTATAATCTCAACGCGAAACGCGTGCGACAAACCACTCGGCTTCCTGTCTTGACGGGAGGCCGTTTTTTGTGGTTGGAAATCTGTGGAAATCAGCCCGATCTTTTGGTTGGTCCATTCTCCATTTTCCATTTTCCATTCTCCATTTTTTCATTTTTCATTCTAAAAAAAGTCTTATCTTTGTAAAAATAGCACATCAGTTATTTGCAAAAATATGCCCTTTCGCGGGCCATCTTCCGGACAATCCTACCACGGCACATTTTTGCCCGAAAACCGAAAAGTATAACACACTGCTGCTGTATAGACTGCGTCTGTACAGGGGAGTGTTGTTGTATTTATTCACCTAAATCCATATCCCATGCAAAGACCAATTACACTTCCCGCGTTTTTTTGTTTCTTATTGCTGAGTTTTTTGATCGCTTTGCCGGTAGCGCAGGCACAATTGCCTTGCGATACGGACACCATCCCTCCACAGATTGTTTGTCCGGCAGATACCACTGTCCAACTGGGGCCCTGGGAGTGCTCGGCAGTGTTTGAGTTTTCGGTGATGGTTTCGGACAATTGCGACCCCCAACCGCAGCTGGTGCAAACCGATACTACGGGCCTGGTTTCCGGAGACCTTTTTTACATGGGCATTTATGAACTGAGCTTTGAAGCCCAGGACAGCTCGGGAAACAGCTCCACGTGCTCGTTTTCCGTGGAAATTGCAGATGTTGACAATCCACTCATGGCCTGCCGGGACGATTTGGAATTTTTCCTCGGGCCGGAGGGCTATTTCTATTTTACGCCGGATATGTTTCTCGATACTGCCGGTTCTTTTGGATGCCTGGATAAATATGTCATGGACCTGGTAGCCAACTCAATGCTCTTAAATGACGATACGCTTTTTTGCGATGCGCTGAGTCTCAATGCAGACTTCTTCGTCGCTAAGGTGACGAATACCGAGAGCGGAAATTCCTGCTGGAGTACTTTTTTCCTTTACGACACTTTGCCTCCCGTTTTTGATTGCCCTGCCGATACCGTGTTGATCTCCTGTGAGATGTCTCTGGACGAAGTGCCGCCGCCTCCGGTAGCTGACAATTGCACGCCTGTGAATTTGCAGATGACGGAATACGCCTACAACGATGACTGCGACAGCCTGCAACTTTTTGAACACCTCTGGGTGGCCACAGATACTTTTGGCAATGTGAGCAGCCCCTGCTCTCAATGGATTCAGCTGTATCAGGGAGCATTGATCTTCCCGCCCGATATCCTTTGGAGTTGTGAACAGGTCTTGATCTATCCCTCTTTGCTGATGCCCGAAGCCCTTCACGATTCCATACCGCTCATGACGGGAGCCGACACTTTGGATGCACGGGGCATCACAGACACGGCCATTTTGGCCAATACGGGCTCCGGCTACATAGAGGGAGCTCTGGGTATCCAATGTTTCCTCACGGGCATTACTTATCAGGATACCATCCTTTCAGGAAATTGCGAAAATGACTACACCCTGCGCCGCATCTGGACGGTTATAGACTGGTGCCACTTCCCGGATCCGGGTTCGCAAAAGATAGATACTCAGTACATCTCCGTGGTAGATGACTTGGCACCTTTGCTTACCTTAGATACCTTTGAAGTTTCGGCCAACATTCTTCCCACCGACACCACGCCCTGCCTGTCACAGGGCTATCTGCCACCTCCGCAAGTAGAAGATTGCAACGAGTACGACATCCGCATTTTCACCCCTTTGGGCGAAGCCGAATACCTCAATGGCATCAATGGCCTGCTCGGAGGGCTGATTCCTGCTCCCGGCCTGGAATTGGGGACTTATGAGATCACTTACGAGGTCGAAGATGCCTGTGGAAATCTTTCCGAACTCACAGCCATCGCGCAAGTCGTAGATGATGTGGCCCCTACCGCACACTGCCCGCCCAACCTCCTGTGGGTTTTGCCCAATGGCGCTTCCGATCAAATCCCCGCTATGCAGTTTGACAGCCTTTCGGAGGACAACTGCTGCTTAGACCACTTTGAAGTGCGCCGCCTGAATGGCGATTGTTATGGCCTGGAAGATGATTTCGGCCCGGAGATAGAGGTCTGTTGCAGCGATGCCTCCACCGGACCTGTGTCTGTGGTGTTTAGAGCTTATGACTGCTCCGGCAATTACAGCGAATGCTTCAGCACGGTAGAGGTGCAGGTGCTCGATGACAACTCTCTGCCGCTGCTGACCTACTGCCCGGAAAGCCTCACCATCAGCTGCGATGAGTATCTGGCCGATCTGGCGACACCCCTGGAACTTGGCAACGAGGCTGTACTCGACAGTTTGTATGGAACGGCTGCGTTTATAGACAATTGCGAGTTGAATGTTTCTTATGAGTGGTCGGAAGACATCAATAGCTGTACGGCCGGAGAAATTGTCCGTACCTGGACAGCTACTGACAGCAACAATGTGCCGGTCGTCTGTGAGCAAGTCATCACGGTAGAGCATGTAGATGATTACAGCGTGATTTTTCCGCCGGATTCCACTTTTGTTTGTGAAAACGGGCAACTGCCCGATTTTGGAGAACCGGTTATTTTGGGAGGTGAATGTGAATTGATAGGCGTCTCTTATGAGGATGTGGTGTATCAGGTGGTGCCGAATGCCTGCTATAAAATTGTTCGTACATGGACGGTACTGAATTGGTGTACCTATCCCGATGGTTTGGTTTATACCGAGGCCCAGATCATCAAAGTCGTGGACGACGAACCGCCGCTCGTTGACCTTGGCGATCAGATGTACTGCATAGAAGGCGCTCAATGCGCCACGCAAATCACTCTGCCCATGCCCGATGTGACGGATTGTTCTGAAGTGAGCACTCATGTTTATTCGGGAGATTTGGCGGCTCATGCCACGGCCGATCAGTTCGTTTATGTCAATGTGCCGCCGGGTACTTACGATATGGCCTATACTTTTGAGGATGGGTGTGGCAATGCTTCTTTTGTTGAGTTCACTGTTGGTGTCGAAGACTGTCATCCCCCCACGGCGGTCTGCGCGGAGAATGTTTCGATAAGCATCAACGCTTCTTCAGGCTTTTCAGATGTGTTGCCGGCCGAAGAGCTGGATGCAGGCAGCTTTGACAACTGTTCCGGAAACCTGCTGTTTAGCTTTTCTCAGGACGTTGCCAATGACGAAATGATTTTTGATTGCAGCTTCCTCGGCGGCTCACCTCAGCAAGACATTTCCATAGATTTGTGGGTGACGGATGCGTCGGGCAACCAGAGTACCTGCACCACGACGCTTACGCTGATAGACCCCTTTAGCGTATGCGAGTTGATCAATGTCCTTGTGGTAGGCAACATCCATACCGAGACCGGCCAGGCTGTTCCCGAGGCAGGCGTTCTCGTCAACGGTGCAAACCTAAACAACGTCTTTACCGACAATGACGGAACTTACCAAACGCTCTTGATTCCCGGGCAAGATTATACGCTCAGTCCGGCTTTGGATGTTGACCCGCTAAACGGAGTTACTACTTTGGACTTAGTCTTGTTGACGCGCCACATCCTCGGCATTGCCCTTTTAGACTCTCCTTACAAAATCATAGCGGGAGACGTAAATCGCAGCAACAGCATCAGCACCTTAGACGTGGTTGAACTTCAGAAGCTCATATTGGGAATCATCCCTGATTTTTCCAACAACACCTCCTGGCGTTTTGTAGATGCCGCTTACGTTTTCCCGGATCCAACCAACCCCTGGGCCGCAGGCGGTTTTCCGGAGAGCATTTTCTTGTTCAACCTCCAGAATGATGTGTTGGATGCCGACTTCATCGCGGTGAAAACAGGAGATGTCAACAACTCGGTAATGCTGTTGACAGGGGAGGAGCCGGTAGATGCACATGCCGGCGAGCGCTTTGTGTTGCAAACTGAGGAAAAATGGCTCGCAGCCGGAGAGCGTGTGGTACTGCCTTTCCGTGCCCGCGCAAGCGATTTTGCCGGCCTGCAGTTGAGCTTGCAGTTTGATGCACAGGCCCTGGCTTTTGAAGGCGTTGTGCCCGGCCTGGCAGGGGAGGAGTGCTTCAGTTTTCACCGCAATACAAGCACAGGTAACGGCCTCATAGCTGTGAGCTGGCCGGAAGTGCCGGCCCGGGATTTGGAAGAAGAGGTGTTGTTTACTCTGAAGTTTGAAGCGCTTCGCTCCGGCCGTTTGAGCGATTGGCTGAACCTGAGCGCGGAAATTGCGAGTCCCGAGGCATACCGCAGCAGTGGCGAACGCCTGCCTATGGTCTTGTCCTTTGGCCTTTCGGCAAATGCAAACGAAAGCGCACAGGGCCTCAACCTCTACGCCAATCCCAACCCCTTTAACGGGCGAACAGCCCTGCATTTCTATCTGCCTGCCACCCGCCGGGACGGACAGACAAAGAACATAGAGGTGAAACTGAGCATAACCGATGCGCAGGGCCGGCTGATCTGGCAAAAAACGGGCTTTTACGAGGCCGGCTATCAGGAAGAAATGATAGAGCATCTTGATGCTTCCGGCCTCTTGTTTTGCACCCTGGAGAGCGCCTCAGGTGTATGTACAGTGAAGTTGATCAGTAAATAAATACATGGTTTGGGCGGCGTAAGCCGCCCAAACCATGTATATCAAGAAATTTTTTTGGAAAAAACTTGCCCCATACTTATTTTTTCCCTTACCTTTGGAGCGTCAGAGCAGAACGGTCCCATGAACAAACCGACCTTTCTCTCATAACCGATTCTTCCCAAAACCGATTTTGAGCCGCACGCGACAAAATGTCCGAAGGCCAATTGATTTGTAAAAAACAGAAGTTACAGCCTTCTGCTTTTTGATATTTTATTTGATAACACCAACAGATCTCATGATGAAAGCAACCTTTACACCTCTTCGATTTCTCACTTTGCTGGCGACAATCCTCCTTGTCGGCCTTTCGCCTGCGTGGCTCAGCACGGCCAATGCGCAAACGTATAACGGTACAACCGGGCCGATTACAGATGATGACACTACTGATTTTACAGTGAATGTGCCTCTGACAGGTACCGTTGGCACGAATTTCAACATCAACAACCTGACGCTGGATATTACCCATACCTGGGACAGCGATTTGGACATCTTCCTCATTGCTCCGGACGGTACCACCATGCTGGAACTGAGTACTGATAATGGAGGTTCAGAGGACAATTATACCAATACCGTGTTTCAGGATGGGGGAGCGGATATTATGGCAGCTTCCGCCCCTTTTACAGGTACTTTCCAACCGGAAGGCGGTACTTTTGCCGCAGCTTTTGCCGGTGTATCTGTAAACGGTATCTGGACGCTGAGGATTGGGGATGATTCTTTTTCCGATACCGGGACATTAAATTCCTGGAGCATCACTTTTGATCCCATTGCTACAAGCTGTGCTCCGGAAGCAGAGTTTACTTATGACCCTGTAGAATACTGCCAAAACGGGGCAGATGCCACGGTAACTCATACCACCGGCAGCGATGGTGTTTACTCTTATGTGGCAACCTCGGGAGGCCCCACTCTGGCTTTAAATACGAATACGGGCGCTGTAGATGTCTCAGCCAGCGACCCGGGCACTTATGATGTAACCAATACGGTAACGGTAAACCCGGGAGGCTGCAATGTCGCCAACGATTTAATCCTTACAGGTGTATTGGATGGCCCGCTCAGCGGTGGCACGCCCAAGGCCATTGAGTTTTATGTGGCCAATGACATCCCCGATTTGAGCTTATACGGCTTTGGCTCTGCCAACAATGGTGGCGGCTCGGATGGGCAGGAATTTACGTTTCCTGCTGTAGCCGCTACGGCCGGCGATCACATTTATGTAGCCACGGAAACGACCAATTTCACGGCTTTCTTTGGTTTTGCACCGGATTACACCTCCTCAGCTGCTGCTGTCAATGGAGATGATGCCATAGAGTTGTTCTTCAACGGCACGGTCATTGATGTTTTTGGAGACATCAATACGGATGGCACCGGCCAACCCTGGGAATATCTCGACGGCTGGGCTTATCGCATGAACTATACCGGGCCTGATGGCTCTACTTTCGCCCTTGGCAATTGGACTTTTAGCGGCCCCAATGCCTTAGATGGAGAGACGAGCAATGCTACGGCTGCTACTCCCTGGCCACTGGGTACTTATACTTGTGGCGGTGGTGGCACGCCCACCATCTATACCTGTACACAAACCATCACCATTCAGGCTGCACCTGACGCCGTTGCGGGTTTTAGCATGGTGAGCTGTGGCGCTGCAA
>WGBN01000354.1 GCA_015494245.1 Saprospiraceae bacterium
GATTATCCCAAAGTAAAGCGTTCCTGTAACCATGGAGATGGCGCCGACCAGTACAAAAATTGGGGGCAATCCAAATAGAAATTCAGAGACAATACCGAGAGGCATTAGCATTCCTATGATAAGTGCCCAGGAAATTATTTTAGCATGGCGTTCAGCTATTTTCAGGTACATGAGCAGAAAGCCAAGGAGAATGTTGAGCAGAGCGAATAGGTTGCCATGCACATGCGCAAGTCTGGCCTCAAAATGCGTACCATCGTTAGCATTAGCTATCCAGTTGACTTTATTAGGATCAAAGTCTCTCATGTAAATCAGGCCAAAGCCATACACCATAAAGGCAGCCATGAAAAGTAATCCAATGGCGATGTTTCGTTTTCCGTAGTTCATAATCGTTGAGTTTAAGTGGTTCCTTTTGTCTTGAAGTGTTTGGCGAGAGCAGGCTTTCAGCCCGGTTTGGGGGCTTGGGCGGTTGCACTGCCGTGCCGCTTTGTTTTGAGTTCCGTGCAAACTTACTGCTTTTGGTTGGTTTTTGCAAGTTTTGGGGAATGTTTTGGGAAAATTGAGGTTCGTTACGTTCGTTACGTTCCTCACGTTCATTCCATCTTTTTTTTACGGCAGGCCGGTTAGCGGGCTGAAGCCCGTTGGTCCAGTTGACGGGCTGAAGCCCGCCCAACAATCAAAAAACCTAACCAAACATTAAACCAACGATACACGATATGCGATAAACGATAAACGCTACACCAGCCCCCCAATTCCACCGCTTCTGCCGCTTTCACCGATTTCACCACTTCCACCAACCGACAGCCCTCTTCACACATGCTTTTCCGCATGATAGGAGGATCTGACGAGGGGGCTGCTTTCGACTATATCGAAGCCTTTTTGGAGGCCGATTTCGCGATATTTTTCGAATTGGTCGGGGTGGATGAATTCGGCTACGGCTACGTGCATGGGGGTGGGTTGGAGGTATTGGCCGATGGTGAGGACGTCGCAGCCGTGTTGCAGGAGGTCGTCCATGAGTTGGCGCACTTCGTCTTCGGTTTCTCCGAGGCCTACCATGATGCCGGACTTGGTTCGTTTGCCGAAGGCTTTGGTGCGTTTGATTTGTTCGAGGCTGCGTTCGTATTTGGCTTGGGGGCGGATTTTGCGGTAGAGGCGTTTGACGGTTTCCATGTTGTGGGAGACGACTTCCTGGCCGGCGCTGATCATGCGTTCTAAGGCCCACCAGGTGGCTCGCACATCGGGGATGAGGGTTTCTATGGTGGTGTTGGGGCTGAGTTTTTTGATGGCTCTGACGGTTTGGTACCAGATTTCGGCTCCTTTGTCTTTGAGTTCATCGCGGTTGACGGAGGTGAGCACGGCGTGTTTGACCTGCATGAGGTAGATGGCTTCGGCTACGCGGCGGGGTTCGTCTTCGTCGTATTCGGTGGGGCGGCCTGTTTTCACGGCGCAGAAGGAGCAGGAGCGGGTACAGACGTTGCCGAGGATCATGAAGGTGGCTGTGCCGGCGCCCCAGCATTCGCCCATGTTGGGGCAATTGCCGCTTTGGCAGATGGTGTGGAGTTGGTATTGGTCCACGAGGCTGCGCACACGGCGGTAATCTTCGCCTATGGGCAGTTTTACGCGCAGCCAGTCCGGTTTTCGGGGGCGCGCTTTTTTGATGATGGGAAGCTCGTGCATTACTTTCGTTTTCCGAGCTGCAAATTTATGAAAAGGTTGAGGAAGAAAGGCCTGTTGGGGTCGTTTTCTACGGGGATGAGGATGGGTATTTTTTTGGGGAAGGCATCGAGCATGATGCCCATTTCGAGTGCGCGCAGGAGTTCGTCCTGGCTGCCCCACTCCAAGTGCAGGGCTGTTTGTATTTGGAGGCCCGGTATGAAGCGCATTTCGGAGGCGCCTTTAAAGAGGCCTGAGGCTCCGAGGATTTTCCAGGGGCTGAGGAAGTCGCTGCGGGTTTCTTCGGAATAGCGCACGGTGATGATGACGGGGCGGTTGCCCGTTTCATTGGTGAAGATGTCTATGTAATAGGGTTTGAGCAGCCCGATGACGGGGCCGGCCTCGTAGGAGATGCCCACTCGCACGCCCTTTTTGCGGGCGCGTTCGGAGAAGTAACGCTTTTGGCCCATGCCGATGCGCAGGGCAAAAAGCGCATTTTGTTTGCCGTAAACAAAGGAGGAGGAAGGCGGCCCGTTGAGGAAATTTCGGTTGATGTTGTAGCGGTTTTCCTTGGGGTGTTTCAACTCGCCGAAGCCGAAGTGTATGAAGCGGGTTTTGTAATAGGTTCTGATTTTCCCGATGTTGTAGCCCAGGGCGAATAAGCCGTTGGTGTGTACGCGAAAATCGAAAGAGGTTTCTTTGTTGTAGAGGATGCCTTTTTCGGGTTCAATGGGGGAAAAGGGTTGGAGGTGTTGCTGGGCGAAGGCATTTGCCGAAAGGCAAAGAAAAAGAAGGGCAATATGAATGGGCAGTTTCATGACATTGGGATATCAGGTTAGATTCTCCAGCATGGCGCCGGTTTCTTTTCGGTCCGATTCGTCTTCCTCCCGGGCTTTTTTGAAGGCTTCTTCTGCGCCTTTTTTATCTCCCATTTTTTCGAGGACTATTCCGTAGTTGTGCCAGGTTTGGGGCAGGTCTTTGATGTTGGTGTTTCCGGGTTCGAATTTTCTGTGGACGAAGGCTTTGAATTCTTTGGCTGCTTCTTCCCAGCGTTCGAGTTTCATGAGGGATTCTCCTTTGAGGCGCTTGGCTTTCCAGAAGAGCGGTTGGTGGGGGATGGAGAAGGTATGTGCCTGGGTAAAAGCCTCGACGGCTTTATCCCACTCTTTTTGGAGCAGGTGTATGGAGCCGATACCGAAGTATGCGCCCGGGTTGCGTGGATAGATACCCACGCTTTTGTTAAAATCGTAAAGGGCGTCGGCGTATTTCTTAAGGGTGATGTTGGTGTAGCCGCGGCGTTCGTAGGCCATGGCATGGCGCTCGAATTTTTCGATGGCCTTGGAGTAAGCTGCCCGGGCTTCTTTTTCCTTGCCCTTCTCTTCGAGCTGCCGGCCTTGCTGATAGGCCTGGATGGCATCGCGATCGCCTTTGGGTTCGATAAAGACTTCCTCCAGTTTTTTGCCCTGCTGGGTGCGCCAGGCGAGCACTTCGCCCGAGATGGCATACTCGGAGATGAAGCGCAACAGGTGGATGGTGTTGTTCCAGTTGCGCAGGTTGCTTTCCATGACTTTGCGGGGCAGGTCAAAGCAAAGTTTTTCTTCATGGAAGTGGTCTTCTGCTTTGAGCAGAACCTGGTTGCGGTAGTGTACCTCGGCACGTTCTTCGTACATGGTACATACGCGTTGGAAAGTTCGCTCGTTGGCAAACTCAAGGCGACCGGCAAAAATGACTTTAAACAACTCCATAGTGTGTCGGCAAAAAAGGTGTTAGTGCTTTAATCTACAAATATCTGAAAAAAAACTTAAACAAACAAGTGTTTAGCCATTTTGGAGCTATTTTTTAGAAATTTGGTGGGTTATCAGGCATTTTTTGAGCATGGGGTGGTGGGTGATGTAGTATCTCATGCGTGCACCCTGGCCTTCGCTGAAGTGCGTCATACAGCGCGGATGGGTGTAGGACATGATGTTGTGGAGGTCGGGCTGCATTTCCTGGCCCTGGCTGTCGAGGGCATGCCCCGACCAGGTACAACTTGCTCCATCCACTTCGAGAAAAAGGCCCGGGTCGGCTGGGGTGTCGCAGACGAAGTCGCCGCATTCGATGCAGTTGTTGCGATTGACGAGCTCCTCGCAGCCGCCCTGCTCCATAGCGTGGTGGGTGTGAAAAAGGCCGAGGCAGTGGCCCATTTCGTGAGAGATGGCTGAGGTGCGGCGGTAGATGAGCTTGGGGTCTTCGATGCAGCGGCCTACGATGTAAAAAGCAGCGGCGGGGATGGTGTACACCATGCCTCCGCCGGCTGTGGAATGACCCGGGTGATCGGGAAATAAATAGATGTCAATTCCGTCTTCGTGAGGATTGTTGTTGAATACGGCTGCCGTGCCGTTGGCATCTTCAAACAGCGTTTGTTCGTCTATGTAAAAAATCTCTTCCTCCAGTTCGAAAAAGATGTCGAAGGGGCGAAAGTCTTTTTCCAGAATGCCGAGGCTCTCAGCTATTTGATCAGGCGTCAGTCCACCCTCTCCATTTTCATTGCGTATGATGTGCAGATAGACGCGCAGATGCAAAGGGCCCTGGTAGAGCCGCTGTTCGGCTGTGGGCGTGGGTAACAGGGGTTCTGCTACGCGAGGCTGTCCCATGCAAAAACCAGGCGGGTCTTGTTGTTGCCTGTCAGCTTTCCATACTGCATAGGGAGCAGAGGTGAGAAGAAAAAGAAAAAAGGGCACCACAGTCAGCAGGAAAATGCTCGTAGTCTTCATAGCTTTTGGCACAAAGGTAGGCCGGGTGGTGTGCCTGGAAAAGGACAGTTTGAGGGATTTTTTTACTTTGAGATGCCATGCATAGCGTCTCAAAGTAAAAAACACTAAACACTAAACGCTAAACGCTAAACGCTAAACCCTCAACCCTATTCCAACACCACCCTAAACCCCACATGTTCAACTTCGCCTTTTTTGCGCAGTTTATTTTCGGCTTTGGGGTCGGCGTAGTCGTAGGCGGAGAAGCCGTAGATGGAGCCTTGTTGGGCGTATTCGGCGAGATTGCCGCCGAGGTCATAGACGGTGGCTTGGCCTATTTTTACGGGTTTGAAGGAGGCTACGGGTTTGATAAGGGTTTGTTTTGCGCGTGCTATATTTTGCCGGAAGGCATCTATCTCATAAGGAGTAATTTGGTAACCGGCCCAATAGGTGAGGGTATTTTCCTCAGGGGCTGCCTGCAGGGCTTTTTTCTGCCAGGCTTTTGCTTCTTTTTGGGTGGGGAGGCGGTAGTTTTCTCCCGTGAGTTTGTTGAGTCGGAGGATGTATTGTTGTGCTTGCTCGTAGCTGACTTGTGCCGGATAGTTGTCTTGTCCTGCAGGATAGGAGAAGTTTTTGTTGAGGGCTTTAAACTGAGCGTTGGTAACTTCCAGGAGGCCGATGGCGATGGAGTCTTGGGCGATGCGTTGTGTTTCGGGGATGAGTTTGCCTTTGTATTTTTTGCCGTAGAGCGAGGCCTGATGTGCCAGGCTGTCTTTTTGTAAGAGCATGGCAAGGGGGCTGTCGTCTTTGAGCGTCTCGTTGTCGGTTGCTTGTTTGCCGAAGAGGTATTGGTCTATCCACTTGAGCTCTTCTTTCATTTTGCGCTTTTGATGGGTGATTTTGCGCAGGCCATGCGGTTGGCCGGGGAACCAGAGGAAGCGCACGGGCGTTTGGCCGGCTTGTTGCAGGGCGCGATAGTATTCCCAACCCTGATCGCGGGGTACGGCTCTGTCTTCGCTTCCGTGGAAAATGATAGTGGGCGTTTTTACCTTTTCCATTTCGAAGAGGGGAGAGTAGAGTACATAGGCCTCATTGTAAGTTTTTCCATTAACGTCATCCCAGGGGGCTCCGCCGAAATAGCTTTGGTCGAAAGAGACACCGAAGCGGCAGGTGCCATAGTCGGAAGTCCAGTTGACGTCGCCTGAGCCGGCGCAGGCGACTTTAAGCATGTCGGGATAGCGAACGGTGAGCATGGTAGTGAGGATGGCTCCGTTGGACCAGCCCATGCAGCCCAGCATGGAGGTGTCTATCAGGCCGCGGCGGTAGAGCTCTTCGATGCCTTTGGTGATGTCGGTGAGCTCCGGCGTGTAGTAGTTGTGTTTGATAGACTCTACGAATTCCTGGCCGTGGTTGGAAGAGCCGTGGTAATTGGGTTTGAGCACGAAGGCTCCCCTTTGTGCGAGGAGTTGAGGATAGGTGGACCAGCGCTCTCGCCAGAGGTCGCGGGTAACGCCTGCCGGCCCCCCGTGTATGGAGAGCATGAGCGGATAACGCTTGCCTTCCTCGTAATCCAGCGGATAGTAAAGCAGGCCGTTGACCTCTTCTCCGCGGTAGCCTTTCCAGCGGAAAATTTCATAGCGGGCTTTTTTCTTTTTGTGTAGTTTGCTGTTGAGTTCGACGACTTCCTTTTCGTTTTGCAGGGAAAGGCCTTCAGCTGTTTTTTGTAAGTCAGCCATGTAATATCGCGGCAGTTGGGCGGCAGTAGAATGCTCAAAGAGTATTTTTGAGCGATCGGGGCTGATGGCGAGTAAGACGATGTGGTCTTGTTTTTCTCCGAGATCGGGAATGTACTTCGTCCACTTGTTGTCTGTTTTTTTGTAGAAGGCAAGAATGGAGGTCGGGCCATTGGCCAGCATGGCGAGGACGTCTTCACCCAACACGCGGTATCCGCCTCCGAGTCCGTTTTCCCATTGCAGGGGTACCTCCACGGGCTTTTCCGTCTTGAGAGGATAGTAGTACAGGTGTGGCTCTCCGGCGCCATCCCAGTGCGGGTCTTTGTTGAGGTCGGAGGTAAAGTAAAATCCCTGTTCTGAGGCTGTGAATTGGAAGTTGTAGGGATTGTGAATGTCTTGCAAAATTCTGCGGCTTTGGCCTTTGCTCAGGTCGAGCAAATAAATTTTGGGTTTGGGCTGTGCATCGGCATGGTAGTGCAGGCTTTCCAGCGTGGCGTAGCAGATGTAGCGGCCGTTGGGCGAAGCGGTGTACCATAGGATGGGGCGTGTGTTTTGGCTGAGGCGCCGGTTCTTTTTGGTCTTGAGGTTGTAGCTGAAAATACGGGAAGGGTACCAGTACGTACTGTCTTCGATGACTACGGTATTGTCTTTGGCTTTTTGGATTTTTTCCTGCTGCAGGGTTTTGCCCTCCGAGGCCACATAGGCAAAGGTAGAATCTGAAAGCCATTGGATGTTGGAGATGCCGTTGGGAAATTCGGCGATTTTTTCGGCCTCGCCGCCGTAGATGCTGAGGGCCCAGAGTTTTTTGCCTTTTTTACGGCCGGAGAGGAAATAGATTTTTTTGCCGTCTTTGGAGAAAAAGGGGCTGTAGTCCGATTCATCTGAGCGGGTGAGTTGAAGGGTTTTGAAGTGGTCTTTTTCGCGGATGTCGAGGCGGGTCAGATAGATGTCGGAAGTGAAAGCATCTTTTTCTTTGACGGCTTTGTTTTGCGTCCATACAATCATTTCGTTGTTGGGCGAGAATTGTGCAGAACGCAGGAAGCGGGTGTTCAGAATGTCGTCAATGGTCCAGCTCTCGTCTGAGTTTGCTTTGTTTTGTGCGGGAAGTAAGGCGGGGAGCAGCAGGACGAAGAGCAAGTGTATAGGTCTCATAAGGCGGTCTTTTTTGTTGTGGGAGCAGGGCAGATTTTTTATTCATTCAATGCTCCCCAGATCTTGAAGAGCAGGTACCCCCCCAGGGCTGTAATGGTCGTGGCCACCAGAGCGGGGATGGTTTTTCCATAAATCCAATAGCCCGTGCCAAAGAGGGCGGCATAGACCGTGAAGCAGCCGGTGAACATGCCGCTGAGCTCAAGGGCGAAACTGCCGGTTTTGAGGTGTTCGTCCCTGAGGCGGCAGCTTCTAAGGCCTGCCCTGATGACGGGCTGCCAGCCCCAGGCGTGGGGGCGTACCCGCTTAAAGAAGCGTATCAGATGTTCTTTGGGTATGGCTGGTGAGAATAGTGTTACGGCTATCCAGGCCAGGGTGGTGATGCCTACGCCATAGAGGAGTTTCCAATGGTCTTCCAGATTCTCGGGGCCCCATTTGTGGAAATAAAGCGCGACGAGGAAGGAAACTACCATGGCGGTGAGCTCGCTATAGGCGTTGATGCGCCACCAAAACCAGCGCAGGATGAAGAGCAGGCCGGTACCGGCGCCGATTTGCAACAGGATTTGGAAAGATTGCAGGGCGTTGTTCAACAACGCATGGGCGATGAGGGCCGATAAGGCCAGCAGCAGCAGCGTGCTGATGCGCCCTACTACGACCAGCTCCCGATTAGACGCATAGGGCTTGATAAAGCGGTTCCAAAGATCATACGTTACATAGGAGGAGCCCCAGTTGAGGTGGGTGGAGATGGTGGACATGAAGGCGGCCAGCAGAGAAGCTACCACCAATCCTATCAGGCCTTTCGGCAAATGTGTGAGCATAGCGGGATAGGCCATGTCGTGTCCGATTTTGCTTTCGATCATGTTGGGGAAAGCCTCCTTCAGTGAGCTCAGATCGGGATACATGACCAGCGAGCAAAAGGCAATGATGATCCAGGGCCAGGGGCGCAGGGCGTAGTGGGCGATGTTGAAGAAGAGGGTGGCGCCCATGGCGTTTTTTTCGTCCTTGGCGGCCAGCATCCGCTGTACGATGTAGCCTCCGCCTCCGGGCTCGGCTCCCGGATACCACACGCTCCACCACTGCACGGCCAGAGGGATGATGAGCAAAGGCACGACGGCAGCCGTATCCTGGAAGTCGGGCAGCAGAGAAAGTTTGCTTTGCACGGCTTCGTTTTGAAACAAGGCATGAAGCCCCCCGATTTCGGGCTGGTTGACCAGGATGTAAGCCGCCCAGATGGTGCCGCCCATGGCGATGATAAACTGCACCAAATCCGTCAGCAGTACGCCGCGCAGGCCGCCGAGCGTGGTGTACAAAGCTGTGATGCCCAGCACGAAGAGCGTAACCTTCCAGGGGTCTAAATCCGGAAAGATGACCCCGCTGATCTTAATGGCCGCGAGGATGACCGTAGCCATGATCATGGCGTTGAAAAAGACGCCGAGATAAAAGGCGCGAAAGGCCCGCAAAAAAGCAGCTTCGGGCCCGCTGTAGCGCAGCTCGTAAAACTCCAGGTCGGTGAGTACTTTCGAGCGCCGCCACAGCCGTGCATAGACAAAGACCGTGAGCATGCCCGTCAGCAGAAAGGCCCACCAGACCCAGTTGCCGGCTACGCCGTTTTGGCGCACGATGTCGGTAACGAGGTTGGGCGTATCGGCCGAGAAAGTCGTGGCCACCATAGATACGCCGAGCAGCCACCAGGGCATGTTGCGCCCTGAGAGGAAATAGTCGGTATAACCCTTTCCCGCCTGCTTGCCGGCCAGCAGGCCAATGAGCAGCGAGATGAGAAAAAAAGCGAGAATGATCGTCCAGTCGAGTTGGGTGAGATGCATGTCGGCTTGCCGTTTGGTGTAGGTATAGATGGGGCTGCCCATCTGGTTTACGGCTTGCAAGATAGGACTTTTGTCAATTTCGGTCTTTCCAGAGCTGCCAGGCGAGCTTCCAACCCAGGCTGGCAAAGGCCACCGTGAAGTAGAGGCTCCGCAGCAAAATGGCAGCGAGGGGGTGGTCCGGCAGGGGCAGATAGGATGCCGCCAGCCAGCCGAGCAGGGTCGCGAGTAGAATTTTGGCGGAAGCCCACTCAAAAGGCTGCATCCGGAAACGCAGGTAGATGAAAACAGCTTTGAGCAGATTGAAAGCAAAGAGCGCCAAAGCACTGGCCAGAGCGGCACCCACGATCTGGTACTTGGGGATGAGCCAGAGGTTGAGCAGAATGTTGCTCAGGCCGAGAAAGAAGACGGCATACAGATTGAAGCGATAGTACTTCGAGAAATTGATGATGGAGTTGTTGATGCTGGTAGCCAGGTCGGTGAGCTTGGCCAGGCCGAGCAGGAGAATGACGTACTTGCCCTGACGGAAAACCTCGCCTTTCGGCAAAAGATCGGCCAGGTCATCCAGATTGAGCCAGATCAGAGAGAGCATGGCCGTGCCTGCCAGCAGCAGGATGAGGGATGTCTTTTTGTAGAGCTTGTTGATCTTTTCGGTATCGGAGCGCTGCCAGGCATCGGAGACGATGGGGGAGGTGATGCTCTGCAGGGAGCGCAGAGGGATGTCTATGGTGCCGGCTATGAAAAGGGCAATGGTGTAAACTCCCGTGGAGTAAAGCCCGCTCAGGCTACCCACCATGAAAGTGTCTATCTGAAAAGCCAGCAGGCTGCCCACGCTGCCGAGAAAACCAAAAAGGCTGTAATCGGCCATGCGGCGCAAGCGCCCTGAGGAGAGAAAACTCCAGTCGGGTTTGCTGAAACTGCCCGGGTCTAAGCGATACAGATAGAGCAGTAAAGACAAGACGATGCCCGTGTAAGTAGCCAGCAAGGCCCAAATCAGCCCCCGGTTGTCGAGCACACCATATAAGTAGAGCAGGATGAAAGAGGGCAAAGCGATTTTCAGCGTCAGCTCGTGCAAAATGGTGGGGACTACTACGCGCAGAAAATTCGAAATGTAGATCGTCAGGCTGTACGTCAGGGCAATGAGCAGGCTGAGGGGCAGCACATAGACCAGGCTCTCCTGCAGCAGAGCGGAGCGATCGCTGTACAAGGCCCGGATGAAAGGCGCACACAGCCAGGCCAGCAGGCAGAGCAGGGAAAAACCCGTGCCTATGGCGAGCAGCAGCAGCGCAAAAAAACCGTGATGCCCCTTCTCCGGCGCCCGAAATTCCGGAAAAAAACGAAGGATGGCCGTGTTCGTCCCCAGGTTGACGAAGGGCAAAATGAGGGTAGCCGTAGCGATGAGAAAGCGCAGCAAGCCGATTTGCTCAACGGCCTGCGGAAAAATGAAAAGGGTGCTGAAGGCACCGATAAGCACCCCCAGGTATTGTACCAGACTTTTCTTGAGCCCTTGTCGCTGGATGATGCCCATAGAGGTCGGAGGGCGTTTCCGGACCTGTCGGGCAGGTCCGGAAACAGCCGTTGTGCTTAAAAGTCGGTGATGACTTCTGAAGAGTATTTGCCTGTACGCAGTTTTTCGGACACGGCGTCGAAGGCGTCTAAGCTTTCGTCTATGTCGGCCTGCGTATGCGCTGCCGTAGGAATGAGGCGCAGGATGATTTCGCCCTTGGGAATGACCGGATAGATGACCATAGAGCAGAAGATGCCGTAGTTTTCGCGCAGGTCATAGACCAGTTGCGAGGCCTCTTCCGGCGAGCCCTTGAGGAATACGGGCGTTACGCAGGAGTTGGTGCCGCCGATGTCGTAGCCGCGTTCTTTCAGGCCGTTTTGCAGGGCGTTTACATTGGCCCAGAGTTTTTGGCGCAGCTCGGGCATGGTGCGCAGCATTTCGAGGCGCTTGATGTCGCCTTCTACGAAGGCCATGGGCAGCGACTTGGCGAACACCTGCGAGCGCATGGAATACTTCAGAAACTGAATGATGCGCTCGTCATTGCTGGCGAGGAAGGCGCCGATGCTGGCCATAGATTTGGCGAAAGTGGCAAAGTAAACGTCAATGCCGTCTTGTACGCCCTGCTCTTCGCCCGTACCTGCGCCCGTAGCGCCCAGTACGCCAAAGCCGTGCGCATCGTCCACCAGCAGGCGGAAGTCGTACTTTTCTTTCAGGGCGATGATTTCTTTGAGCTTGCCCTGATCGCCTTTCATGCCGAAGACACCTTCGGAGATGACGAGGATGCCGCCGTCATGTCTGGCAGCTTTTTCAGTAGCCCAGGCCAGGCGTTTTTCGAGGTCTTCGATGTCATTGTGTCGGAACTTCTTGCGTTCGCCGGGGTGCATGAAGACGCCGTCCATGATGCAGGCGTGGCTTTCCTCATCATAGACCACTACATCGTGGCGGCCGAGCATGGAGGTGATGGCCGACATGATGCCCTGGTAGCCGTAATTTACCAGTACAGCTGCCTTTTTGTGGACGAATTCGGCCAGTTGTTGTTCCAGCTTCTCGTGCAATTCGGTATTGCCCGACATCATGCGGGAGCCCATTGGGTAGGCCAGGCCCCATTTGGCGGAAGCCTCTGCATCAACCTTGCGAATTTCGGGATGGTTGCCCAGTCCGAGGTAGTTGTTGATGCTCCAGACAATGACTTCGCGGCCTTTGAAGGTCATGCGGCTGGCCAGTTCTCCTTCCAATTTCGGGAACATGTAGTAGCCTTCAGCCTGGTCGGCATATTGTGCCAGAGGGCCGCTGTCTCGTTTGATTCTTTCAAATAAGTCCATATCGGTGTTGTTTTTGAAAGGCAATCCCATACCCTTTGGTACGGTTTTTCTCTGCCTTTCGGCAAATGAGAACCTTAAAGGCGCAAAGGTAGCGATTTTTTTGGAGCAAGGGCGTTTTATGGCAAGCTGTTCAACCAGCTTTGCCGCAGGAGGAAATCCAGTCCGAGCAGCAGCATGGCGAAGAGAACCAGGGGGTGGAAGGCCTCTTTGCGGCGGGTAAAGCTAAAGACTTCGATTTTGGTTTTTTCCATGCGGTTGATTTCGTCGTAGATGCGGCCGAGGGCTTCTTCATCGGTGGCGCGGAAATAGCGGCCTCCGGTGAGTTGGGAGATTTGGGTGAGGAGTTCTTCGTCTATTTCCACGGGGGCATAGTCGAAGATGTACTCTCCGTTGAGGTTGCGGCTGACGGGGGTGAGGGCTCTTCCGGTGGAGCCCACGCCTATGGTATAGACCTTGATGCCGAGGCTTTGGGCGAGTTCGGCGGCAGTCATGGGTTGGATGTAGCCGGCATTGTTGACGCCATCGGTGAGCAGGATGATGATTTTGCTTTTGGCCTGGCTGTCTTTGAGGCGATTGACAGCCGTAGCCAGGCCCATGCCGATGGCGGTGCCGTCTTCGAGTTGGCCTACGGCCAGTTCACCGAGGAATTTTTCGAGCAGTTTTTTGTCGGTTGTCAGGGGGCTTTTGGTGAAGGCTTCTCCTGCAAAGGCCACCAGTCCGATGCGGTCATAGGGGCGTTGTTCGGCAAAGCGCTGGGCCATGAGTTTGCTGGCTTCGAGCCGGTCGGGCTTGAAGTCGCGCGAGAGCATGCTGCTGGAGATGTCCATGACGAGCATGATGTCCACCCCGTCGGCTTTGACCTTTTCCTTTTTCCGGATGTACTGGGGGCGGGCCAGAGCCACGAGCAGCAGGGCCATGGCTATGAGGCGCAGATAAAAGAGCAGGCTGCGGGCCCGGCCGCGCAGGGGGCTCCCCTCTCCCGGGGGCATATCGGATATGCGAATC
>WGBN01000355.1 GCA_015494245.1 Saprospiraceae bacterium
CCCTACGCCCCAAAGGCCCCTTAGACAAGCCGGAAGAAATAACCGGAGCAGCCTTAGAAGGCCTGGTCGCACAACAATTGCGAGCCTGGAATGCCTGCAACAGCAAGCCTTTCAACTTGTATTTCTGGCGCAGCCGAAGCGGTCTGGAAGTTGACTTCATTCTCTATGGCGAAAAGGGGTTTTACGCCATCGAAGTGAAAAACAGCGCCAAACTCAAACCCGAGCACCTCAAATCTCTGAACGCCTTTAAAAAAGACCATCCACAGGCCCAAACCCTCCTGCTCTATCGCGGCAGCGAACGCCTGAAAATCCAGGGGCACCTCTGCCTGCCCTGTGAAACGTTTTTCGCAGAGCTGCTCCCCGACCGTCCCCCCATATAAAAAAAATGCCGGCTTCTTCAGCCGGCACTTTCCGCTCAAAACCCGCAGCCGATGGGCGAACCCGGCGGCAAAGGTATGGACGGTATTTGCCGGAACTCTGAAGGATCGTCCATATAGCGGAAAATTTGCTCCACAATCCAGGTCTCATGGGCCTGCTCGTTGCGCGAAGAAAAAGCGGGAAGCCCCCTGAAGTGGCACAAAGCCGGATTGTCGGTAATGACCGCACTGTTTTTTCGCCCGGCAGTGGGATAAACCAGCCTCCTCAACACCAAATCCTCCGCTATGGCAGCTACTTGGGGATTGACGTATTTGGAAGCAGCCACTTGCAACAAATGCACAATCAGGCTCTTTTGGACGAGCATTTTAATCTCCGCATCCTCTTCCGTAGATGCACCTTTGCTAAAGACCTGTTTTAACACATACCGCAAGTAATCTTCCGCCGACCACACATCTTTGTGATAAATGCTCATCTGGTGCATGCGTGAAAGGCGATGCGGGTTGAGCATCAGGTCAAAGGTGTGGTCTATGAGGGCCTTCTGGGCGGCCATGGGATCGAAGAGCCCGCCCGACCAGCCTTTGAAAAACTCGCGGTCGCGCTCGTAGCCGGGAGGCGGAGGAGGCATCCATCCCAAAAGGCTGTCGGGAATGCCCAGTACGCGCAGGCTCAGAGTTTCCAACAGCGCATCGGCAGCCTCCTGTTGGCGTTCCTGTGGCAGAGGGTTGAAGATGAGCTGACCGTCACCTTTAACTGCATAGCTATACTCTACCCCTCCAATCAATTTCGACACGGCCTCCGTCTGATAGCGATGCATGGCGTAAACCGGCACAAAAATGCGCTCCAACTCGGACATGGGCATGCCGGGAGGGAGGTTGTCCGGCCCAAATTGCCGCAGGGCTTTTTCCCTTAGTTCGAGCAGGCGATCCAGCTCGGCTACGGGATCGGAGCCGTTGTCCCAAAGGTGGGCACAGGGATGCATGCCATCGGCAGGGCGCGCAGCCTCATCGCTGATGTAGTGCAGGCCGGAAGCCAGCGTTTCCCGCAGAACGGACTGCAGCACCGCTTCTTTGTCGGCTCCCTCAGGCAGAGGCGTGTAGCCATAGGCAATGGCCCGCAAATCCCAGGCGCCGAGGCCCACATCATAAGCGCTGTCCGTAGAGAGCTGCCCGGATTCGTCTATGGTCACGTAGGGATGCGGGTAGTCCATGACCGAGGCGCGGCCATCGCAGGAAGCAGCGAAGTTGTGTGCCAAGCCCAGCGTATGGCCGACTTCGTGGGCAGCCAGTTGTCGCAGGCGGGCGAGGGCCATTTCTTTGGCTTTCGCCAAATGAGACGGGTCTTCGCCATACAAAGCCAGCAGTCCCTGAGCCAGCAGAAAGTCCTGGCGGATGCGCAAAGAGCCGAGGGAAACGTGCCCCTTGATGATTTCTCCCGTGCGGGGGTCCACCACGGAGCCTCCGTAAGACCAGCCGCGGGTTGAGCGGTGTACCCACTGGATGAGGTTATAGCGAACATCCATGGGGTCGGCGCCTTCCGGCAAATCTTCTATGCGGAAGGCATTGATGTAGCCCAGTTGCTCGAAGGCTTCGTTCCACCAGGAAGCGCCTTCTTTGAGGGCGCTGCGCATGGGCTCCGGCACGCCCGGGTCTATGTAATAGACGATGGGTTTGACCGGCTCCGAGCGCTCCGCCTCCGGATGTTTTTTCTGCAGGCGATGACAGATGATATAGCGCTTGGTGAGAGATTCCGTAAAGGGAGATGCGTAGTCTTTAAATTCGATGTAAAAATACCCGCAGCGGGGGTCGTAGGGCCGCATCTGAAAGCCGTCGTCGGGCAGCTTGATGAAAGAGTGATGCATGCGCAGGCTGATGAGTTCCGGTTCGGGCGTTACGGTAGGGACGTATTTGCCGGAAGGCTCACCCTTCAAAGTGATGACGGCCTCAAATTCCGAATTTTCGGGAAAGGCCTTGCAGCGGGGCAGGTAAACGGCCGAACGCTCTTTGTCGAACTCATATTCGCCCTCCTTCATTTGGCGCAGACGGCGGGCCACGCCGTGGGCATCGCGCAGCAAAAAGGGCGTGAGGTCAATGAGCAGGTCCTCTCCGGAAGATGAGGTCGCCACGAGTGGAAAGCCCGCCAAAACAGAAGTGGCAAAAGCTTCCTCCACCGATTGCCGCTCGGCGGGGTTGTCGCTGAGCGCACGGTAGCCGTAATTGGACTCTGTGAGCAAGAGCTTATTGCCGGCTCGCTCAAAACGCACCACTTTGTTGTCGCCGAGCTGCCCGCGATCCAGGCCAATGTCGTTGGAGCCCAGGCCTGCAGGCAGGGAATTGACGTACAAAAACTCTTCCCCCAAACGAGAAACCGGCACCTCCAACAGGATGCGACCGGAGGATGCATCGTAGTAGAAATTGAAAAAACCTTCTTGCTTTTGCATGCCCGCTGTGTATGCACTTGTTTGCGCCAACGGCTCCTGGGCAAAGGCGTAAGAACACAAAAAACAAAAAAGCAACGAGAACAGAGAACGGGTGATTTTTTTTGTCATTTTTGTCATTTTTTGTGAGGGTTCACCGGACGTGGGGCAAGATAAGCATTATTCCCCGTCGGCCATATAACTTTAACACTTTTTTCACATTCCGCTGCGCGGATGAAACTGCAGCAAGACCTCTTTCAGATAGCTTCTGTCTAAGTGCGTATAGATCTCCGTCGTCAGAATGGACTCGTGCCCGAGCATTTCCTGCACGGCACGCAGATCGGCTCCGCCTTCGACCAGATGGGTAGCGAAAGAGTGGCGAAAGGTATGCGGACTGATTTTTTTTGTAATGCCGGCTTGGCGCGCCGTTTCGCGCACAATGAGGAAGACCATTTGACGGGTGAGGCGTTTGCCACGGCGGTTGAGGAAGAGGATATCTTCCTCCCCCTTTTGAATCTTTTGCAGGCGGCGCTGATGGTTGCGATAGAGCGCTATTTGCCGCAAGGCCTCCTCACCTATGGGCACGAGGCGCTGCTTATCTCCTTTACCGGTAACGCGTATAAACCCCAGCTCTTCGAACAAATCGGAAATGCGCAGGCTCACCAGTTCGCTGACGCGCAGGCCGGAGGCGTAGAGGGTCTCGAGCATAGCGCGGTTGCGATGGCCGAGGGGATGGCTGAGGTCTATGCTTTCGAGCATGGCCTGAATTTCTTCATAGCTGAGCACTTCCGGTATTTTGCGCCCGAGGCGGGGGCCTTCAATCTCAT
This sequence comes from Saprospiraceae bacterium, assembly GCA_015494245.1. Classification (GTDB taxonomy): domain Bacteria; phylum Bacteroidota; class Bacteroidia; order Chitinophagales; family Saprospiraceae; genus WGBN01. Next base: position 3,619 of record WGBN01000355.1, read on the forward strand.
CGGCAGGGCTGTAGGAGATGAGGTCTTCGATCAGCAGGTACTTGAAAAAGGCCTTGACGCCCGAGAGGATGCGCGCCTGCGTTCGCGGGCCGAGGCCCAGCTCGTTCAGCCACTGCAGAAAACGCCGGATGTCTTCTGCGCCGACCTCGGCAGGAGTAGCCTCCGGCCGGCCGCTCAGCTCAAGAAAAAGCGCCAATTTACCCGCATCGGAAAGATAAGCCTGCAGGGTATTGCCC
>WGBN01000356.1 GCA_015494245.1 Saprospiraceae bacterium
GGCAGGCTCCCCGATCCTTTCATTGGGCCATTCTCCATTCTCCATTTTTCATTCTCCATTTTCATTCTCCACCCACTCCCGCAAAGGCGAGGTAGTTGTCGCGGGTGATGGTTTGGAAGGTGGCTTTGGGGTAGGCCTGTTGCCAGGATGATGGGGGCGCGGTTTTGCTTTTACTTTTTGAGAATTTAAATTCAAAGGCAGTGATTTGGCCGTTTTCTTCTTCGATGAGGTCTAATTCGGCTCCGGTTTTGAGGCGCCAGAAATAGTGATTGGCCTGCAGGAAATTGTTTTCGATGTATTTGATGCGCTCCATGAAGAGGAAGTTTTCCCAGAGTGCGCCGATGTCGTCTCGCAGATTGAGCGGTGCAAAGCGGTTTATCAGAGCATTTCGAATGCCGAGGTCATAGAAATAGATTTTTTTCTTCCTGCTGATTTCTTTGCGAAGATTGCGGCTGAAACCACCCACCACCTTGAGGACGAAAGCTTTTTCCAGGAGGTTGATGTAGCGTTCGACGGTTTGGGTGTTGAGGCCGGTTTTGAGTGCAAGCTCGTGGTAGGAGACCTCAGAGCCTATTTGAAAACTGAGGAGTTTGAGCAAATCCCGAATTTTGGCACTGTGGCGTATGTTGGCCAGTTCGAGCACGTCTTTGTAGAGGTATGAGTTGCTTAGCTCAATGAGGCTTCGGGCTTTTTCATGGCTGCTGCTCCAGAGCAGGGTTTCCGGGTAAGAGCCAAAGATGAGCCATTCCTCTAAGCGGAGATCGTACTCTGCGATGCCGAAATGTGCTGCCAATTCCTGAGCTGAAAAGGGGTAGAGCTTACAGCTCCACGTCCTGCCTGTGAGCGGCTCTTCGGTGAGGTTGGCGAGATCAAGTGAGGAAGAGCCCGTTATTAGAACCCGCAGTTCCGGCAGTTGATCGTGGATGATTTTGAGGTTGAGACCTATCTCGGGGATGCGCTGTGCTTCGTCTATGAAGAGGATGTCGGCATCACTGAGGTACAAGCGCAATTTTTCCGGATTGCGCGATGAAAGGATGTCCGTTATGGGAGCAGAATCGGCATTGAGCCGCTTGATGCGTTTGTCCGGAATTTGATGGAGTATGTGCTCTACAAGAGTCGTTTTGCCCACCTGGCGAGGCCCGTATAAGACGATGAGCTTTCGGGGAGCGCCCAACAGCCGCTCCCGGATTTTGGATTCTATGCTGCGTGCTATGTAGTTCTGCATCTGGCAAAGATAAGCAAAATGTAAAAAAGACCCGTCTTTTTTCGATTATAACTGAAAAAAGACCGGTCTTTTTTCGGTTATCCCTGATATAAATCACCTTGCGGATTGATCTGGCTCATTGCCGGAGCTGTAAAATCGGGCTTTTATACAGAGAAAGTGCTAAGGGTGCTTCCTTCTTTTATGAGCGTAAAGGAGGGGTTTAGACCCCGTTTTTCGCCTTTCAGGGTAGAAAAACCCGTTTTCGGATGCGGGTAAACTGCAAAACAGCTTGTTATGGGCAGTCACAAGGTTTCTTTGGTTAAGGATGTTGCTACGCGTCAGCAGTGTATGGATTATTTGTTGAAGGATTTGCGTGCTTTGGAGCGCATGATAGAGCGGGGGATGTTCGACAGGGGCGTTCGGCGTATGGGTGCGGAGCAGGAGTTTGCTTTTGTGGATGAGCGCTGGCGGCCTGCACCGGTCTTGATGGAGGTGTTGGAGCAGGTGAAGGATGAGCATTTCACCACCGAGTTGGCGGTGTTCAACATGGAGGTCAATTTGGACCCTCAGAGGATCGGGGGGAGCTGCTTCAGCGATTTAGAGCGGCAGCTCGGGTCTTATTTGGCGAAAGCCGGAAAAATATCAGCCAGGCTCAAAGCCCATCCCATACTCGTGGGGATTTTGCCCTCCATCAGGCGGTCGGACATTGGTTTGAAGAACCTCACGCCTTTGGAGCGTTACAGGGCGCTGATGGATGTGTTGAGGGAGATTCGGGGCAGCCATTTTGAGTTTTGGATTGAGGGCACGGACCAGCTCATTACGAAGGCGGAAAGCTCCATGTTTGAGAGTTGCAACACGAGTTTTCAGGTGCATTTTCAGGTGTGGCCCGAGGAGTTTGCGGAGGCTTACAACTGGTCGCAGCTGATTACGGGGCCTTTGCTGGCGGCTTCGACCAACTCCCCCATGTTGCTGGGCAAACGGCTGTGGCGGGAGACGCGCATAGCACTTTTTCAACAGGCCGTGGATACGCGCAATACGGCCGAGTTGTCGCGCGAACGCAGCCAGCGGGTGTCCTTTGGCAGGGACTGGGTGCATGAGTCGGTGATGGAGTTGTACCGCGAGGAGGTGGCCATGCACAAGCTGCTGCTCAAGCCCCGTAAAATGGAGGATGCCCTCAAAGTGTTGGAGGAGGGCAGGACGCCGAAGCTGTATTCCCTGAGCATCCACAGCGGCACCATTTATCGCTGGAACCGCGCCTGCTACGGCATCAGCCCGAACGGCAAGCCTCATCTGCGCATTGAAAACCGCGTCTTGCCTGCCGGCCCTTCCGTGGTGGACGAAACGGCCAATGCCGCCTTTTGGCTGGGGATGATGCTCAACATGCCGCCCAAATACCGGCGCCTGTGGGAAAAAATGGACTTTGACCTGGCCAAGGGTAATTTCCTGCGGGCTGCACGCCAGGGGCTGGGGGTGTATTTTTCCTGGCCCGGCCTGCGCAAAAAAATCAGTGCACCCGAGCTCATCCGCAAAGAACTGCTACCCATTGCCCGCGAGGGGCTGAAGAAGGCCAAAGTGGCCGCCAAGGACATAGACCGTTATCTCGGCATCATCGAAGAGCGCGTGCGCAGCGGCAAGACCGGCTCGCAGTGGATACTGGATTCCTTCAACAGCCTGCGCCGCCAGAGCAGCAAGGATGAAGCCATCGTCGCCACCACGGCCGCCCTTTGGAAACGCCAGCAATCGGGCAAGCCCGTACACGAATGGGAGCCCGCTCAACTCACAGAAGCAGGAAATTGGATGAATCGCTTTGGAACCATACAGCAAATCATGAGCACCGACCTGGTTACAGCCAGCGAAAACGACCTCATTGACTTCGTCGCCCAGTTGATGAACTGGCGCAACATCCGCCACTTGCCCATCGAAAACGAGCGGGGCGAACTGGTGGGCCTCATCACCTCCAAGCAGCTGGTGCAGCACTACAGCGAAAACTGCGACAGGCCGGATATCCGCGCTGCCAAAGACATTATGATTACCCAAATGGCCACCGTCGAGCCCGATACCCCCACCATTGAAGCCGTCGAGCTGATGCGCGAGCATGGCTTTTCCTGTCTGCCCGTTTTGCAAGACAAAAAACTGTTTGGCATCGTTACGGAGTCGGACTTCGTCAACATGGCAGCCCAGGTGTTGAAGGAGTGGAAAGCGTGAGCGGAGCGCGTGAAAACGCCTATCTTTGCTCTCTCACCAACGGCAAAGAACATGAACTTTCCCTCTCCCGAAATACTCGACTATTGCGAACTGCACAGCACGCCCCTCGGCCCCGTGCTCGAAGAGCTGCGCCGCGAAACGCATCTCAAAACCATGGCTCCGCAGATGCTCACCGGCCCCGTGCAGGGAGCCTTCCTGCAAATGCTGAGCAAGCTGCTGCAGCCCGGGCTCATCGTGGAAGTGGGCACCTTTACGGGCTATTCGGCCATCTGCCTCGCCGCGGGCCTGCGCGAAGGAGGCCGCCTGCACACCATCGAAATTGACGAAGAATTGCTGCGCTTCGGCAAAAAGTATTACCCCCTTGCCGGTATGGAAGAGCGCATCGTCCAACATCTCGGCGATGCCCGCGAAATCCTGCCGGAACTGCCCGACGGCTTCGATCTGGTCTTTCTCGATGCCGACAAACCCTCCTATGCAGCTTACTACGAAATCTGCCTCGAAAAAATGAAGCCCGGCGCCCTGCTCCTCGCCGATAACGTGCTCTGGAGCGGCAAAGTCCTCAACGAAAAAGACCGCCAAACAGACGAAGACACCAAAGCCCTGCACGCCTTCAACCAAATGGTGCAGGCCGACCCCCGCGTAGAAAACTTCCTCCTGCCCCTGCGCGACGGACTGATGATGGTGCGTAAATTATCTTGGTAGTCTGTCTTTCGATAGAGACCAGCAGCCGGGCTAAAACTCAATTCACAAAATTTATATAAAAATTGTGAGTTGATTCACAAAATTTTGGATAATATGAAGTCATAACGCCTTCTCGCCTGGATGGTTTTGTTTTGTAATTTCTCAACATAGACAGCAATGAATAAAAAGTCAAAAGTCGAATATTGGGATGAACTGATTGCCACAGCCCCCAACGGCTTGCCCTATGCCTATTCCTGGTACCTGGACATCGTTACTTCCGGACGTTGGAGAGGCTTGTTTGACCAGGAGACCAGAACGGCTATGCCCATTCCCTATGGGAGTCTTTCTTTTAGCTTTCGCCAAATGCTCAAGCGACGCAAATGGTCGAGACGTTGGGTGGTGCAGCCTTTGTTTTGTCAGCAATTGGGGCTTTTCGGCAAGCAGTTTACAGATGAGGAACTGTTTCATGATTTTTTTAAGGACTTTATGTCTGGTGTGCGCTATGTTGATTCCTATTGCTTGAATGAAGCGAACAAAAAATTGCCTCTTGCTGTTGCGTTGTATCGCATGAAAATCCGTGAGCGCAGCAATTATGTATTGCCTTTGCGAAAGACTTACAAGGGTTTGGTCAAGGATTATTCAAAATCCCACCGCCGTGCGCTGGAAAAATCAAAGGACCTGATCTTTGAGGAAGACGTTTTGCCACTGGCCGATTTTCTGGCTCAGCATCGCAGGTCTGTGGGCAGGCGTGCGGGGCTGTCCCTGCGTGCTTACCTCCGCTGGGAGAAGCTGATTCAGGCTGTGCGTGATCGGGGGCTGGGGCGTCTCCTCTCTGTGCGCACAGCTTCCGGCGAAGTGGCTGCGGCGGCCTTCATCCTGCAAAGTCATGGCCGCCTCATCTATCAGGGCGGCTATGCCGTAGCCGAAAAGAAAGCCTTAAACCCCATGCATGCCCTGTTCGATGTGCTCATCCGCCGGCACGCAGGCAGCAGGCTGCTGTTAGATTTTGAGGGCTCGGACATCCCCTCCATAGCCGAGTTCTTCAGAAGATTTGGCGCCAAAGAGCGGAAGTATTGGATGGTGTATCGGTGGTAGAGCGGGGCAGTACTTTTCGTCCATTATGCTGAACAAAATACTCCTTTGGAAAATGGGTTGTCAAGTTGAACCAGTTAAAACCCGCGGAAACCCGCGTCATCCGCGTCATCCGCGTTCTATTATGGCATTGCCAGAGATAACATCAATAGCCAATAAATAGTAGAGCCCGCCCGCAAAATGCAAAGGTGTGGGAACATTTACTTCCGCTTTGATTTTTACGGGAGCCAAAAGAACAGAACCCACATTTTGTCCATTATACTGAATAAAATCCTCATTTTTGCCAAAACTTCCATTATACTTTATATATTTGCACCATGCAAGTCTTCAAAAGAGAGCAGTATTTGGCTCGAATCCGGCCTTTTATACGTAAGCAACTCATCAAGGTGCTTACAGGGCAGCGGCGTGTAGGGAAGAGTTACCTGCTTCGCCAGATACGGGATGAGATTCTTGCCGAAGAGCCGGAGGCACACTTTATTGAGTTGGATTTGGAGCGTTTTGACTTTCACCATATTCGCACAGCCGAGGCCATGTATGCTTTCATCTCAGAGCAGGAGAAGGCGGGGCAGATGAATTACTTGTTTGTAGATGAGATTCAGGAAGTGGAGTCGTTTGAGCGGGTTTTGCGGCATTATCACGCTCAGAGGAATTTTGACATCTACTGTACCGGCAGCAATGCACAGTTGCTGTCGGGCGAGTTGGCCACTTATTTGAGCGGGCGCCAGATAGAGCTGCAGGTGCATCCGCTTTCTTTTGAGGAGTTTCTGCATTTTCACCGGCTCGAGGCCAATCGGGAGAGTTTGAATAAGTACATGCAATTTGGCGGCATGCCCTATCTGATTCATTTGGGGCTGGAAAGAGAAGTCGTCCACGAATACCTGCAGGCAGTTTTGAGCGCCATTCTTTTTCGGGATATAGCCATGCGTAACGAGCTTCGCGATTTGACTTTTTTGCAAAATCTCACTTCCTTTCTGGCAGATCATACCGGCAGTCTGGTTTCGGCTTCATCTATATCGAAGTATCTCAAAGCACAGGGGCTTTCGAAGAGCATTCAAACGGTAGTGGATTATCTGACTTATCTGTGCCAGGCTTTTCTCGTCAATGAGTTGCGGCGCTATGACATCAAGGGCAAGCGCGTTTTTGAAACTTCATCGAAATTCTTTTTTGAAGATATTGGCCTGCGCAATGTGCTGAGCGGTTTTTCGGCTGCAGATGTTCACAAAGTCATGGAGAACGTGGTTTACAATCATCTTCGCATTCACAACTATCAGGTTTATGTGGGTAAGCTCAAGGATGCGGAAATAGATTTCGTGGCAGAAAAAGGCGATGAAAGAAAGTACATCCAGGTTGCATATCGTCTGGATAGCGAGCAAACCATTCGCAGAGAGTTTGGCAATTTACTGGCCATTAAAGACAACTATCCGAAAATGGTGGTAACGCTCGAAGAGTCTCCGGCGACTTCTTCTTATCAGGGCATTGCGCACTATGATCTCTTGCAATTTTTGAAAACTATTTCTTAATTTAAATCCTCTGCTATGCAAAACGGAAACAATTCTTCTCCTTTCCAAAAAGAACTAAAATCTTTGCGCGTCATGCATCTCGGCTTGATGGCGGGTTTGGCGATTGTTTTGTTGAA
>WGBN01000357.1 GCA_015494245.1 Saprospiraceae bacterium
CCACACTTGCCATCTTCAAAAAAAATCGTATCTTTGCAAAACTTTGGAGTGTCGGAAGGAGTTATGGACGTGTGCTTGCCGGAAAATCTCCCGAACTGAAAATTTTGCGAACGCATGTACGACAAGAATCCCACATTGGAGCCTTTGGATCGCCGTGTTGACGAAACGCGGCAAGGGGAGGTCTATCTCAAGAGTGAGGAGCAGGGGCAGTTTTACACGGCTGCCGGTGGGAAATTTTTCTACATCGAAAGCTATGGCTGTCAGATGAATTTCAGCGATAGTGAGATCGTCGCGTCCGTACTGGCCGCAGAGGGATATGCGCCTACACGGGATTTGGCGAAAGCCAATTTGATCTTCATCAACACCTGCTCCATTCGCGAGAAGGCGGAGGAGACGGTGCGCAAGCGCCTGAGGATTTTTGATAAAGTGAAGCAGCAGCGGCCCGGCGTGCTCGTGGGTGTCCTGGGCTGTATGGCCGAACGGCTGAAAAAGAAATTTCTCGAAGAGGAAAAACTCGTGGACATCGTGGTTGGCCCCGATGCCTATCGCGATTTGCCCGGGCTGGTGGCGCAGGCAGGTGAAGGACATCGCGCCATCAACGTCTTCCTCTCGCGGGAGGAGACCTATGCCGACATCAGCCCCCTGCGTCTGGACCAAAACGGGGTCTCGGCTTTCATCTCCATCATGCGCGGCTGCGACAACATGTGCTCCTTTTGCGTGGTGCCCTTTACGCGGGGAAGAGAACGCTCGCGCGACCCCTTCACCGTGGTGGCCGAAGCGGCAGACCTCTTTGAGCGAGGCTACCGCGAAGTAACCCTGCTGGGCCAAAATGTGGATTCCTTCCGCTGGCAAAATCCCGAGACGGGGGAGGAGGTCAACTTTGCCCGCCTGCTGGCTATGGTGGCTGAGGTGCATCCGGATTTGCGCGTGCGCTTTTCGACTTCGCATCCCAAAGACATGACGGATGAGGTGCTCGAGACCATGGCCAAATACGAAAACATCTGCAAGTACATCCACTTGCCCGTGCAGTCGGGCAACAGCCGCATTCTCGAGCTGATGAACCGCACTTACGACCGCGAATGGTACATGCAGCGGGTCGAAGCCATACGCCGCATCGTGCCGGATTGCGCCATCTCTACCGACATCATCTGCGGCTTTTGCACCGAAACGGAAGAAGAACACCGCGATACCCTCAGCATCATGCGTTGGGCAAACTTTAGCATGGCCTATATGTTTTATTATTCAGAGCGGCCGGGTACTTTGGCTGCCCGGAAATTGGAAGACGATGTGCCGCTCGAAGTCAAAAAGCGCCGCCTGCAAGAAGTCATTGCCCTGCAAAATGAGATTTCTCTGGCGCACAACCGCGCTGATATCGGCAAAGTCTTCAAGGTGCTCATCGAAGGGGATTCCAAACGCTCGAAAGCCGAGTTTAAAGGCCGGAATTCTCAAAATAAAATGATCGTCTTTCCCAAAGCGCCGGGCTTTCAAGCGGGGGATTACGTGCAGGTGAAAGTACATGAAGCAAGCAGCGCTACTCTGAAAGGAGAGATCATTTCCTGAGCCGCGATACAATATGAACGAACTCCAAACCATAAAAAGACGATTCGGCATTGTAGGGCATTCGCCTCTGTTGGATCGTGCCCTCAGCCGTGCTGTACGTGTAGCCCCTACGGATTTGACGGTGCTGATCATAGGCGAAAGCGGGGTGGGCAAGGAGGCCTTTTCCAAAATCATCCACGCCCTCAGCCCCCGCAAACACAACCCCTTTATCGCCGTCAACTGCGGGGCCATACCGGAGGGCACCATCAACTCCGAGCTCTTCGGGCATGAAAAGGGCGCCTTCACCGGAGCTACCCACGAGCGCAAAGGCTATTTCGAAACGGTGGACGGCGGCACCATCTTCCTCGACGAAATCGGGGAGATGCCCTTAGATACCCAGACCTACCTGCTGCGCGTGCTGGAGTCGGGAGAGTTTATGCGGGTGGGTTCTTCAAAGGTGCTCAAGACCAATGTGCGCGTCATCGCAGCTACCAATGTGGATTTGGAAGAGCGCGTAGCAGAGGGCAAATTCCGCGAAGACCTTTACTATCGCCTGAGCACCGTGCCTATCGAAGTGCCGCCCCTGCGCGAGCGCAAGGAAGACATCTTGCTGCTGTTCCGGAAGTTCGCCCTGGATTTCGCCAACAAATATCACATGGAGCCCATCCGGCTGACGGAGGATGCGGCCAATTTGCTGCTTTCCTACCACTGGCCCGGCAATGTGAGGGAACTGAAAAACGTGGTTGGCCAACTGTCCGTCCTCGCTGAAGAGCGGGATATCAATGCCGAGCAGGTGCTCAGCATTTTGCCCAAATTGCGGCAGGGGCGTTTGCCGGTTTCTGCTTCTCCCCTGGGCTTGAGCGGAACGGGAAGTGATGATTTTTCCGAAAGGGAAATTCTCTACAAGCTGCTTTTCGAGATGAAGCACGACCTCAATGAGCTCAAACGCATGTTGCTCGAAATGGTGCAGCTCAACAAGTTGCAACTGCCTGCCGGACTGGCCACCGAACTGGGCATTTCCGGCGAACAAATCGTGGCCACAGATACACAGGCCATGCCCGTGCATGACCCGCATGCAGGCGTTCCGGTGGTGTCACATGGCTCGCCCATCGTCGTTCATGCTCCGGAAGAAGCCAGGGAAGCCGAAGTCAGGGAAATGGAGGAGCAGACCCTTTCTCTGGAAAACATGGAGCGCGAACTCATCCAAAAAGCCCTGAAAAAACACCGCGGACGCCGCAGAGATGCAGCCCGCGAACTGGGCATCTCCGAGCGTACCCTCTATCGCAAAATCAAACAATACGAGTTGGAATAGGTACAAAATCCCTTCCCGCCCATGCAGAAAAAACAAGCCTCGGAACTCCGGCGCCTGACTCCCGAAGCCTTCAAACAACGGCCCAAAATCCCCCTCGTCATCGTGCTCGATAACATCCGCTCGGGCCTCAACACAGGCTCGGCTTTTCGCACGGCCGATGCCTTTGCCCTGCAAGGAATTTACCTCTGCGGCATCACCGCCCAACCCCCGCATCGCGAAATTCTCAAAACGGCCATTGGCGCTACCGAGAGTGTGGACTGGTCTTATTTTTCCCGCACGGAAGATGCTATAGATGCCTTGCGGCAAAAAAAATACGCCGTCTGGGCCGTAGAGCAAGCCAAAAATTCCGTACTTTTACAAGACTTTCGACCGCCTGCCAATCAACCCCTGGCATTGGTCTTTGGCAATGAAGTACAGGGCGTGAGCGAGTCCGTCATGAAACTCGTGGATGGCGCCATCGAAATACCACAATACGGCACCAAGCATTCGCTCAATGTGTCGGTATGCCTCGGCATCGTCGTGTGGGATGTATTTTCTAAAAGGAGCGATTCGTCGCCCCTCTAAAATTGGATGATTATGATTGGCAAACTCATTAAATGGGGGCTCATCCTCGTCGTGGGGATTCTCATCTACAACTATTTTTTCGGCACGCCCGAAGAAAAAGAAACCTCCAAAAAAATCTTCGGCGAAACCAAGGAACTGGTCTCCTCCGTAACAAACCTGCTCAAATCGGAGAAAGAAAAATTCGATGCAGGTAAGTACGACCAGGCCCTGGACAAAATCGGCAATGTCTATGACAAGCTCAAAGACGTGGCCTCAAGCCTCAAGCCCGAAGACCTGGATCGCCTCAAAGAGCTGGAGCAACAGCGCGAAGAACTGCAAAAACTGGTGGACGACATGTCTCAACAAGACAGCACCACAAAAGAAGAGACCGCTAAGGTGCAAAACGAATTGGAGGATCTTTTGAAAGAAACCCAGGATTTGCTTTCCAATGTCAACAAATAGGCGGCTGTAGGCTTTTGTTTCCCTTTTATGTACGACCTTTGGGCCGTACTTTTTAACCGCTTTTCGGGCTATGGCCAATTGGTTTATCAGGCAGGCACGGGTTGTTGATCCCCGTTCAAACTACCACGGGCAGGTGGTGGATTTACTTCTTCGCGATGGCATCATCGAAGACATAGGTACTTTGAAGCCTCCCTCTGATGCCCGCGTCATCGAGGGCAAATCCCTTTGCGTCTCTCCGGGCTGGATGGACGTGGGCGCCCAATGCGGCGACCCGGGCTTTGAGTGGCGCGAGGATATCGAAAGCCTTTCCCGCGCTGCGGCTGCCGGAGGTTATACGGCCGTAGCTGTTTTGCCCAACACCAAACCCTGCCTGCACTCCAAGGCCGAGATCATGTACGTGCGCGACAAGGCCGCGAACTGTGCCGTAGAAGTGTTGCCCTTTGGCGCCGTCTCCTTAGATACTGCGGGCAAGGACATTGCCGAGTTTATAGATATGCACCATGCCGGAGCCGTGGGCTTTACAGATGGCAGCCATGCCATTCAGCACAGCGGTTTGATGCGCCTGGCGCTCTTGTACGTGAAGGCCTTTGACGGCCTGATTCTCAATCGCCCTTTCGACCGCTCTTTGGCGCCCGAGGGCCAGATTCACGAGAGCGCTTTGAGCGCGGCTCTGGGCCTGCCCGGCATTCCTCCCCTTGCTGAGGAGCTTATGTTGCAGCGCGACCTCTACCTCGCCGACTACACCGGCAGCCGCCTGCACATCAGCGACTTGAGCACGGCGGGTGGCGTTGAGCTGGTGCGCAAGGCCAAGGCCCGCGGCTTGCGCGTAACGGCTTCCGTAACGGCCATGCACCTCTGCTTTTCGGAAGAGGCCGTCAGCGAGTTTGACCCCCTCTTTAAGCTGTCGCCGCCACTGCGTTCGGAAGAGGACCGTCAGGCCCTCATTGCGGGCGTTTTGGATGGTACCATTGATTTCATTTCCTCCCAACACATCCCACTCGAAGAAGAGGCCAAAAAACGCGCTTTCTCAGAAGCCGCTTTTGGCGTGGCGGG
>WGBN01000358.1 GCA_015494245.1 Saprospiraceae bacterium
GGCTAAGGATATGGAATACCATTTAAAGACAGCGCATGCACTTCCGTCCGGTGCTCAGTTTGAGAGGCCGGGCCCGATTTTAAAAAAGGCGGCTCCCGTGGGAGCCGCCTTTCTCGTTTTAAAATTTTCACCCATATAACCCCTCTATAAACCCCTCCATAGCCTCCTTCAGCTTTCGCCAAACGGGGCCCGGGCGGCCATCGCCTATGAGGCGTTCATCTACCTGGGAGACGGGGAAGACGCCTTTGCCGGAGCCGGTGAGGAAGACTTCTTTGGCTTTCGCCAAATGAGACAAGGGGATGTCACCCGTTTCCGTTTCCATGCCCATTTCGGCGGCCAGTTGCAGTACGTACTTGCGGGTGATGCCCTGAAGCACGTCGCTTCCCGCCGTACATAATTTGCCGGAAGGCATAACTAAAAAAACATTAGAGCGGTAAGTCTCCAAAACCCGTTGGCCATCCGTATAGAGGATTTCGCCGGCGCCGGCGGCTTTCATCTCTGCCTGGCTGCGCAAAGCTCTGGCGTAGTTGAGGCCCTTGGCTTCGGGCAATTCCCGCACAAAATGATGGGTGATCAACTTGATGGGCGTCTCCACGCGCTGTTTGTCGGCAAAACGCGGCACAGGTGGGCGGCTCAGAATCAGGAGATTGGGAGGCGTGTCGGCGTGGAAGCCGTCTTCGGCATAGCCCCCCGTAAGAATCAGGCTGATGCCCCCTTCCTGCATGTCGCAGGCCCGAATGAGCCGGAAAATCTGCTCGCGCAAAGCCTCCACACTCAGGGGCAAAGCCAGCTTGTACAGCGCAGCCGAACGCTGAAAGCGCTGCAGATGGTCTTCCAGAAAAACCGGACGCCCCCGGTGTACGGAAAAAAAGTCGAAAACGCCGTAACCGCGCAAAAGTGCCAAATCGTTGAGTCCAATCGCCGCCGTAGTGGCCGGAAGGAGTTCGCCATTGAGGATGTGATAAGTCATGAGCAAATTATTTTAAAACAGAACCCCAAAACCACTCCGGTTTAAGGATATTTGCTATATTGCTGGCTCTTTTGACAGAGCACGTTTGGATTTTCGCGATCGGGCAAAATGCGCTGACAGCCGGAGTTCCAAACACCTCAGGGGCAAAGATACAGGGAAAGCGCCCCACAAGAGCAAATATCCATTAAATCCGGGAAAAACCACTAAACCTTTTAAACCACGCCTTATGAAAATCTATGACACCAAAGACATTCGCAACGTCGCGCTCTTAGGGCATCCGGGCTCCGGTAAAACCATCTTTGCCGAGTGCATGCTCTTCGAAGCCGGCGAAATCACCAGACGAGGCAGCATTGAAGAAAAGAACACCCAATCGGATTACACCAACATCGAACAAGAACGCGGCAACTCCATCTTCTCCACGCTGATGCATGCCTCCTGGAAAGACTCCAAAATCAACATCCTCGACACACCCGGCTTTGACGACTTCATGGGCGAAGTGGCCTCTGCCCTCAAAGTAGCCGATACCGGCCTGATGCTGCTCAACGCACGCAGCGGCGTAGAAGTAGGCACCGAGCTCATTTGGGACTTCAGCGAGCAAATGCATACGCCCATGCTCTTCGTCGTCAACCAACTCGACCACGACAAGGCCGACTACGACACCACGCTGGAACAGGCCAAAGAACGCTTTGGCGCCGGCAAAGTCATTCCCTTCCAATATCCCCTCAACCAGGGCGAGGGCTTTAACACCATCGTAGATGCCCTGCGCATGGTGATGTACGTCTTCCCGCCCGAAGGCGGCAAACCCGAAAAACAGCCCATCCCTGAAAGCGAAAAAGAACGCGCCCAGCAAATGCACAACGCCATCGTCGAGGCCGCTGCCGAAAACGATGAAGAACTCATGGAAAAATTCTTCGAAGACGGCAGCCTGACCGAAGAAGAACTCACGGCCGGCCTGCGCATGGCCATCGCACACAGAGAACTGTTTCCGCTCTTCTGTGCTTCAGGTGCACGCAACATGGGCAGTGGCCGCATCATGGGCTTCATCAACGACGTATGCCCCTCGCCGGCCGACATGCCCCCCGCCAAATTGGAAGACGGCGGAGAACTCAAAGTTGACCCCAACGACAGCACTACGGTATTCATCTTTAAAACGGTATCGGAGCCACGCGTAGGCAATGTCTCTTACTTCAAAGTCTATTCAGGTACGCTTAAAGTAGGCGACGAGTTGGTCAATGCCAACAACCAAAGTACGGAGCGCATCACTCAGCTCTTCCTCGCCAACGGAAAAAATCGCTCGCCCATCAACGAATTTAAGGC